>NZ_CAXGLS010000025.1:0-36063 GCF_964010655.1 uncultured Idiomarina sp. | reverse complement strand
AAGGCAATGTGATTTCCATGACCACGAGTATCGAAATGGCGTTCGGCTCAACGGTAATGGTTGAAGGCTTTATTTTAAATAATCAGTTGACTGACTTTTCATTGACGCCGATGGATGAAGCTGGACGTAAAATTGCGAATCGTGTGCAGCCTGGTAAACGACCGCGCAGTTCAATGTCACCAACGATTGTGTTAAATCAATCGGGCGATCAGGTCGTTCATGCGTTGGGATCTCCGGGTGGTAGTCGAATTATTAATTATGTTACGCAAACCTTGGTTGGCTTGATTGACTGGAATCTTAACATGCAACAAGCCATTGATTTGGGTCATGTGACTAACCGGAATGATTACACAGCCTTGGAAAAAGGGCGCGATATTGCAACCTTGAAAGCGGTATTAGAAAAACGAGGCCATGAAATAAAAGTTATCGACTTGAATAGCGGTATTCACGGCATTACCCGCTTGCCCAATGGCCAACTGCAAGGCGGGGCAGATCCTCGTCGCGAAGGGATCGTAATGGGTCAATAATTCGTGAGTTATCTATTAAAAATATCGTCTAATGTTGCTGCTATCGTAATATTACTTGGGTTGGTAGGGTGCGAGCCTGCCAACCAAGAGACTTATACCGATAGAATGGGGCACAAAACGAGTCAAGAAAATCAGAGTAAAATGCACGCGGCATTGAGTTTCTATTATGCGATTTATCGCGAAGGGGATATTAACAAAGCCAAGAGTTTTACAACTGATAGGCTGGCTAAGTTGTTAACCCATTATGGCTCCGCGAGCGCGATACAGCGCTATGTCCTCAATCGTTATTTTGATAGCGTAGAAATAACGATTGACCCAACATCGTTTACGCAATATTTGAACCGCGAAAATGAACAACGAGTGACATTAGTCTTCCAAGGAACTTATAACGGAGAGCAGGTTAAAGATCGGCGTGATATTGTCCTTGTCAGAGACAAAGAGGGCTGGTTAGTGGATCAAATACTTGACCCACGTTACCGACCATAATCTAGACTTGCTTGGGTGTGTCTGTGTACGGCGGCCATCCAAGTGGTTTACCTGCAAGTAGGTGCAAGTGGATATGATAAACTGATTGGCCGCCATGTTCGTTGCAGTTCATCACACAGCGGTAGCCGTCTTTTGCAAAGCCAAATTGAACCGCAAGCTTACTCGCGACCAAGTATAGATGCCCTACAAGTCCCGCATCTTCCTCTTCAATATCATTGATGGTGGCAATGGCTTTCTTTGGAATAATTAATAAGTGTACGGGGGCTTGCGGGTTGATATCTTTGAAAGCGAGCGCGTGATCATCTTCATAAACAATATCCGCAGGAATCTCGCGATTGATAATTTTGGTGAAAATCGTTTCTTCTACCATAACCTTATATCCCTTATAAGTTTGTTACCCTCATGGTACATTTAGGTCGTTGGTAGGGCAATGGATCAACTGTGTTTTTGTAAGCCGGCCAATGCGGGCGCACTAATTTGACGCAATAACGACTGGTTTACGGTTGTGCGATCAGCTAATGCGATTAAACAACTTTCAGCAACATACGTTTGAATCGATGAGTTTTTAACTAAAATAAGATACCAAGGCTGTTGCTTATCGGCGCCGGATAGAACCCGCTGTTGGTACCATTCATCGCTCAAACTAAATACTGCGTCAACATCGACAATAACACCCTCATAGCCGTATAGGCAGTGCTTTATGGGTTGCCCTAAATTAAAGGACGCTCGAACAACCGAGCTTTGTTTGTTACAGGCCACTTTTTCTCACCCTACTCGTGTAATTATATTTTCTTATCGGCAAGTCTGTGCTATTCCTGAATGTAATTAATAAAACATGATCGAGGTGCGTTCTTCATGCATGATGACGATAAACGAAGCGACCGACGAGTACCGGTCAGAACATCGGCGACAATCGAGTTGGATGGGCGGCGAGTATCAGGCGCCTGTAGTGATTTGAGTGCACACGGTGTTCTGTTAATTTTACCTGAGCGACTGAATGTGGGAACACATTTTGATGTAGTGGTAAAAGCCGCAGGCGGCGGAATTGCAGATTTACGAGCCACCGGCATGGTCGTTCGCGTTGACGATGCCGGTGACGAAAGTTACGAACACGGATGTAAGCTCATCGATGTGTCATAACCTGACGATCTACATGACGCGCATGCCGGGTTTAGCGCCTTCGTGTGGATTTAAGATATAAATTTCATCTTTACCGGGACCGGCGGCCAGCACCATCCCCTCCGATAAACCAAAACGCATTTTACGTGGAGCCAGGTTGGCAACCATAACGGTGTGTTGGCCAATCAATTTCTCAGGTGCGTACGCCGATTTTATTCCCGCAAACACTTGGCGTTGCTCACCGCCCAAGTCCAATGTCAATTTCAGCAGTTTGTCTGCGCCTTCAACGTGCTCAGCATTAACAATCAGTGCCACGCGCAAATCAACTTTCGCGAACTCATCAAAGTTAATGGTTTCTGCAATAGGTTCTTTGGTGAGCTCGTCATTGGGCTCGGCGTGAACTGCTGGTGATTCGTTCGCCGCTTGTTGCTCTTTTGAGTCTTCTAACATCTGCTCAATATCCTTCATTTCTACGCGCTGCATTAACGCCTTAAATTTATCAATAGGATGGTTGGTTAACACTTGTTTGTGGCTATCCCACGAAAATTGGTCATTTAAGAAATGCTGAACCGACTTGGATAGTTCAGGTACTACCGGCGTTAAATAAACCATCAAGATGCGGAATAAATTGATACCAAGTGAACAAGTATCATGCACTTCACTGGCCGCATCAGGATTTTTGATCAGCTGCCATGGTTCCTTATCGGCAATGTACTGATTTGCGCGATCAGCCAGCGTCATGATCTCACGCATTGCTTTAGAGAATTCGCGCTGTTCATAGAGTTCAGCAATCTCAGTACCCGCATTTTGGAAATCTTCCAATAGAGCGGAGTCAGCAACCGATGCCGAAAGCTTCCCATCGAATTTTTTGGTAATAAAGCCGGCACAGCGACTGGCGATATTAATCACTTTGCCGACTAAGTCGGAGTTCACTCGCTGGGCGAAATCAGTCAAGTTAAGATCTAAGTCGTCAATGCGACTTGTCAGTTTGGCTGCAAAGTAATAACGCAAGTATTCTGGGTTTAAATGGTCTAAGTAGGTTCTTGCTTTGATGAAGGTCCCCTTAGATTTGGACATTTTAGTGCCGTTGACGGTGATAAAGCCGTGCGCCCAAACGTTAGTCGGTTGACGGAACTGAGCACCTTTTAGCATCGCTGGCCAGAATAAGCTATGGAAGTAAATAATGTCCTTGCCAATAAAGTGATACACTTCTGCAGTGCTATCAGCTTGCCAGTAGTCGTCCCAGTTGGCGTTGCCGGTTGTATCACAGTAGTGCTTAAAACTACTCATATAGCCAATGGGCGCATCTAGCCAGACATAAAAGTATTTATCTTCGGTGCCTGGAATTTTGAAACCAAAGTAAGGCGCATCGCGCGATATATCCCAACGCTGTAGACCTTGTTCAAACCATTCATTTAACTTATTCGCCATTTCACCCTGTAGTGAACCAGAACGCGTCCAGCTTTTCAGCATGTCGCCAAATGCAGGCAAGTCGAAAAAGTAATGTTCTGATTGGCGTAACTCGGGTGTCGCACCGGACACCACAGAACGCGGATTCTTGAGGTCTGTTGGGGCATATGTCGCACCGCAAACGTCACAATTATCGCCATACTGATCTTCAGCACCGCATTCTGGACAGTCACCCTTTACGAAGCGATCGGGTAAGAACATTTTCTTCTCAGGGTCGTACAGCTGCTCAATTACTTCAGTCTTGATATGACCGGCGTCATCAAGACGTTGGTAAATAGTTTCTGCTAACGCTTTGTTCTCTTCACTGTGGGTTGTGTAATAGTCGTCAAAGCCGATATTAAAACCCGCAAAATCTGCTTCATGCGAACGTTGCATATCGCCTATCATCTGCTCTGGCGTGATACCTAGCTGTTGCGCTTTGAGCATAATCGGCGTGCCGTGTGCGTCATCAGCGCACATATAGTGGCATTCATGACCCCGGAGTTTTTGAAAACGAACCCAAATGTCCGCTTGGATATAGCCTAAAAGATGACCAATATGAATTGGACCGTTCGCGTAGGGCAACGCGTTTGTCACCAAAATTTTACGATCAGTGTGGCTCATGCGAGAATTAGCTTCCATCAGTGTTATGATTAGATAATGCTAAATATTATCATAGGATACGCATGATACACAGAGCCAAGAGGTGGCTGATGAAGTCGTTTTCAGCAAAAAATGAACAACTGGCAGCCTTACTGTCTGATTTAGCCCATCCTGCCTGCGAACACGGTATTCCAACCGATTGGTTATGCATCGATCATGACGCGCAGGCAGTCGAGTTAACGTTTCCTTTCGCGATTGAAAAGTCATCGTTATTGAACGCTATCAATGATGACGCTGAATTAAGAACGTGGACATGGACTATTAAATTCCAGGTGCAACGGCTCGCCAACAGCAAACCTGACCAACCCATGAAAACCGGCAATGTTATTGTGGTATCGTCTGGCAAAGGTGGTGTTGGGAAGTCATCCGTGAGCGCATCCTTAGGCATTGCGCTCAGTCGGATGGGTGCGCGTGTTGGGCTGCTCGATGCTGATATTTATGGACCCTCAATACCCACGATGTTGGGTCAGCCGGATCATAAGCTAGAAGTAAAAAACGATAAGTTTCAGCCTATTCAGTATGAAGACCTAGTCGCCAATTCGATTGGCTATCTAGTCGATGATAACGACGCCACTATTTGGCGTGGACCGATGGCCAGTCGGGCGTTACAACAGTTGTTTAACGACACTGATTGGGGCTTATTGGACTATTTGATCGTTGATATGCCACCCGGTACAGGCGATATTCAACTGACGATGGCGCAACAATTACCCGTTACAGGAGCGGTGGTTGTTACAACGCCACAGAATGTCGCACTTAAAGATGCCGAAAAAGGTGTCGGCATGTTTGAGCGCCTTGAGATACCCTTGATTGGTGTCCTAGAAAACATGAGTTATTTTGAGTGCGGTCATTGTGGTACGCAGTCGCATTTGTTTGGACAAGGCGGCGGATTAAAGCTGGCTCATCGCCATGCTGTCGCCGAACTAGGTCAATGGCCATTGACGCCGGAATTTGGCGCGCAACTGGACGCATTACAAAAGCAACATCAATTAGAATTGACAGAAATTCAGCGGCATACCGCTCAACGAGTAGTAGCAGAGCTTTATTATCTGAAGTCGCATTCGGCGAAAAATTAAGTAAAAAGGGGATGTTATGCGCTTAACGGATCGTGAAATAGAAAATGCCTTAGCCGAGGGTCGAATCGGTATCGAGCCTGCTCCAAGCAAGCAGAACATCTCGGGGGTCACGCTCGATATTCACCTCGGTAGTGAATTTCGTGTGTTGCAGGATCACGCTGCAGCATATATTGATATCAGTGGCTCGCGTGCAGATATTGAGGCGGCTATCCATGAAGTCATGAGTGATGAGATTAAACTAAAGCCCGATCAAGCGTTTTTTATCCATCCCGGTGAGTTTGCTTTGGCGGTTACCTACGAATCGATTCATTTGCCGGATGACATGGTAGGTTGGCTTGATGGACGCTCTTCGCTCGCGCGTTTGGGGTTGATGGTACATGTTACCGCGCATCGCATTGATCCCGGTTGGAAAGGGCAAATTGTATTGGAGTTCTATAATGGTGGGAAGTTGCCGTTAGCGCTGCGTCCGGGAATGAAGATTGGCGCGATCAGCTTTGAACAATTGAGCGGCCCTTGCGAACGCCCTTATAACAAGCGCGCAGATGCTAAATATAAAGATCAACAAGGGGCTGTCGCCTCGAGGATTTCAGCTGATGGCGGCTAAGCCGCCGTTCTGAGATGACCGAGTAATTGTTCAAGTTGAGCTAATAAAACGCCAGTATCGTGCCGATAGTAGACGTCTTTATCCGGTGTCAACTCACCGAGTTGCGGAATCGTGAGTGAAGCATCATGGAAGTTAGTTAATACGGCATCGACTACTGGCGCACCCACATGATGTTCCAAAAATCGTAATTTTTCACTCACGCACAACGACCCTGCAGGACCTTTCTCATGTGCGAGGTTATCAATAAATACGACGTAAGCCTGTGTGTTGGCGAGTGCGTGAGCAATTTGCGGCACCAATAGCGGTGGTAATACCGAGGTTAGAAAGCTCCCCGGTCCCAGAATCACCAACTCACTTTTGCTTATATGACGAACGACCTCAGGTGTTGCTACCGCATTGTTCGTCAGTTTCAAAGAACGTGGTAATTGCGGCAAGCTATCGATTAGAATTTCACCGTGGCATTCCATGTTATCGTGCGTCAGTGCCATAAGATCCGTTGGGCATTCCGACATGGGGAGTAACCGGGTGTCAACGTTTAACAATCGGCTAAGCAAGCGAATTCCATCGGAGGGCCGGGCACTGACTTGATCGAGTGTGTGTAGAAGCAAATTACCAAAGTTATGACCTGCGAGCGGGTCTTCGCCAGTAAAGCGGTAATTAAGTACCTGAGCGGCTAAGGGTTGTTCAACTAATTGCGACAAGCAATTACGAATATCGCCCCACGCGATACAATCATGAGATTGACGCAAAAGACCGGTCGCACCGCCGTTGTCTGTTGTGGTCACTACCCCGACTAGGCGATGTTTTAAAAACCTTAATGACGAAAGTACACGGCCCAAACCATGGCCGCCGCCAATGGCAGTAACGCGTTTCAGCGTTGAAAGTTGCATTGAATTAACCCAGCAGTGGTATGATGCATGATAAAAGAATATGTAAAACGATAGCGCATTTAATCTCAAATGCGCAAGTCTGATAGCATTCGCAGGGAGTTTTATGAGTTTAGTGCTAAGCCAACAGTACGCCGAAACATTCCCCAACTTGGTCAGTCAGCATCGAGTGAAGCCCCTTGATAGCGCGCGAATTAGGCTGTTCAATCAATCACTTGCGACTGAGTTCGGCTTAGCTGATAGAACGGTCAACGCACTTCGTGAGTGGTGTTTAGGTAATGTAGCGCAAGTGGGTCATGCGCAGAAATATGTTGGGCATCAATTCGGTGTGTTTAATCCAGATTTGGGTGACGGGCGTGGTGTATTGCTCGGCGAACTGTCAAATAAAGCCGGTGAGTTAAGCGATTTGCATCTTAAAGGCGCGGGACCGACGGCTTACAGCCGAGGCGGTGATGGTCGTGCAGTTTTGCGCTCCAGTCTGCGCGAGTATTTTGCTAGCGAAACATTACACCATTGGAACATTGCGACGACCCGTGCACTTGCCTTAGTCAGCTCGCACCAGGGGATACAACGCGAACGCATAGAGCCCGGGGCAATGTTAGCACGCGTTGCTAAAACTCATGTGAGATTTGGCCATTTCGAATACTGCTATAGCGAACGTTTGGTCTCTGAGCAAAAGCAACTTTGGCAACATGTCATGCAGCGCTGTTGGCCAGCACTTGTTGACGCTGAGCCGGTTGAGCAGTTTCGTGCAGTGGTTAAAGCGACCGCTGAGATGATTGCGGACTGGCAGGCGTTCGGTTTTATTCATGGCGTGATGAATACGGATAATATGAGTATCTGTGGCGAGACCTTTGATTTTGGCCCGTATACGGTATTCGATACCTTTATTCCTCAACAAATTTTTAATCACACCGACCAACGCGGTCGTTATAGTTTTCTACGCCAACCGAGCGTTGGTCTATGGAATTTACAACGACTGAGCCAAGCACTTTCGCTGATATTTCCTGTTGATGCGTTGGCGCCTGTTTTAAATGACTACGAGGATTTCTTGCAACAGCACTATCTGAAGCGAATGAGAAAGCGCTTAGGTCTTGCGCCCGGCGACGATGCTGATGCCTTTAAACTGGTCGGGGAATGGATGGGTCTCATGCAACGCTTTGAGTGGGACTTCCAAGGCAGCTTTATCATGTTGCAAAACATCTTAAGGGGCGAGCAAGCTATGCCGAATGATACACTTTTCAAAGCGTGGTATGACAATTACATGGGCTATAACGAACGACAACCCGAGTTGAGTATTATGGCTCAGTCTAATCCTCATGTTTCGTTACGTAATCATCATCTTGTTGAGGTCATTACACAGGCAGAGCAGGGCAATTGGGCGCCCGCGGAAAGCTATTTGGCGGCACTTACCGGAGAGCCGTTAAGCGCTGAAGAACTCAGTCATTGGCAGCAACCACCGATGCAAGGCGAACAGGTCAATTCACTGTCGTGTTCGAGCTAGCAGCATTGCGCTTTGTAGCGGGATAGGACACAATCAAGGGGTTACATCTAAGGACGATGAATCATGATTAAAGTAGCATTGATAGGCTGGTTAAGTGCGCTGAGCGTAAGTGCTGTAGCGCAACAGTGGTCGGTACCCGAACCACAAAATTTTGAACAAGGGCACGTGTGTCTCGAAGGCGTTGAACAGCCCATTACGGTAGAATTTGCGGACTCAATGGCTCAGCAGGCACGCGGCTTAATGCAGCGTACGGAACTGGGTGAGTACTCTGGGATGTTGTTTCGCTATCCGAATCAACGCCCGGGCGGATCGGGTTTTTGGATGTACCAAACCCTTATTCCACTTGATATTGCCTATTTAGCAAAGGATGGCAGTATCGTAAAAACGTTTACGATGATGCCGTGTGGTAGTGATGACCCACGTCAGTGTCGCAGTTATGCACCCGGAGAGCCTTATTACAACGTGCTTGAGCTGAACGCCGGTTTCTTAGCTAAACATGATATCCGAATGGGCGATCGTGTGCATATCAATCCACCGCTCAACGAAAATGAGCAGTGTCAAAATAACTAAAAAGGGGAGAAGCGATGAAACCACTGATCATAAGCGCGGTGGCATTAGCCGTGCTCACAGCGTGTGGTCCGCAGCAGTCGCAAGATACGTCAGCAGCGGAACAAACCAAGGTTGATAAGCAACCCGCTGATTTGAAAGGGTCAGCATTTAATCCTAATTTTCGGGATTACCTAAAAACGATTTCGTCAGACGAATTTGAAGGACGCGAACCTGCATCTGCGGGGGAAGAAAAGGTCGTATCATTTATTGAAAACCACTTCCGTGAGTGGGGCTTAAAGCCAATTGACAAGGAAAACGATAGTTATCGTCAACCGTTTCCACTGGTCAAGATCATGCCGTACAAAGTCAGTGATATGACCTTTAGCGGTGACAACGCGCCTGAAGCCATGAAGTATCGTACTGAGATGATGGCTTGGACTATGCAGGTCACAGATGAAGTAGATCTGAGTGACAGCGACATGGTGTTTGTCGGCTACGGTATCGTGGCACCCGAATATGACTGGAATGATTATGAGGGTCTCGACGTTGAAGGTAAGACCGTGGTGATGTTTGTCAACGATCCCGGCTACGCGACACAAGATCCTGAGCTCTTTAACGGTAATGCGATGACCTATTATGGTCGTTGGACCTATAAATATGAAGAAGCTGCACGTCAAGGCGCGGCGGGTGCTTTGATTATTCATGAAACGGGTCCAGCCGGTTACGGTTGGGGCGTTGTTGCAGGTGGTTCGCCCGTGCGTTTCGACTTAAAACGCGAGAACAACAATATGGATCGCGCTAAAATCGAAGGTTGGATTACCAAAGACAGTGCCGAAAAGCTGTTCGCAAAACAAGGTATGACGCTTGAAGATGCGCGGCAAAAAGCCTTAAGTGATGACTTCGAAGCGATGCCGTTAAACGCGCAAGCATCGGTATCGGTTAAAAATAAGTTTGAGTTCTTAGATACCAATAATGTTGTGGGTTATATCGAAGGAACCAAATATCCGGAAGAACATGTCATTTATATGGCGCACCATGATCACCTAGGCACGGATCCAGTGCGAGAAGATGATCCCATTTATAATGGTGCGCAGGACAATGCGTCTGGCACAGCGGGCTTACTCGCCATTGCTGAAAAATTCGCACAACAACCTGCGCCGGAGCGTTCTATCGTATTTGCAGCGGTTGGCGCCGAAGAGAGCGGCTTGTTAGGTTCAGCGTGGTACGCCGATCATCCATTGTTCCCCCTTGCAAAAGCGGTCGGTGGCATCAATATGGATGTTATGAACGTTTATGGTCCTATGAAAGACCTCGTGGTCATTGGGTACGGGAACTCAGAAATGGATGAATATGTACAACCGTTTCTTGAGGAGCAAGGTCGTTATTTAACCCCTAATCCGACACCGGAAGCAGGCTTCTTTTATCGCTCAGATCATTTCAATTTGGCGAAAAAAGGTGTACCGATGCTGTACGCCGAAGGTGGTAATGACCATATCACGAAAGGTAAAGAGTGGACTGAAGAGCAACGTGCTAAGTATGTCGCTGAGGCGTATCACAAGCCAGCCGATGAATATAACCCGGACTGGGACTTACGAGGAACGCAACAGGATTTATCAGCGTTCTATCAGTTAGGGCGTTCGTTGGCAAACTCACGCGACTGGCCGCAATGGGCTGAGGGTAATGAGTTTGAAGCGATACGTAAAGAAACCGAAGAGCAGCGTAAGTAATCTGTTTACAGGCGGAACGGATTGTTAACGGTGTTGTCCTAATTACTAGAGGATTGAGGAGTACCTATGAATCAGTACAAAAACCGAATCTATGTCCGCCAAGCTAACTCGGGCGGTAGTGTCGTGGGCCGAATACTCGGCATCATTATGCTACTTGCCATCGTCGGTTTCTCGATTGCTTTTGGCTTAATCGTTCTTGCTGTGGGCTTTGTCTTGTTGATACCGGTGATGTGGAAGCAACGCCATGCGATTAAGCAAATGTGGCAAATGCGAAAGCAAGCCAAACAGCAGTTTGAGCAACAACGGCAAGCACAGCAAGAAGCAGAGCGTCATTACTCTGAACGAAATAGTGAAGGCTCAGTTATTGACGGTGAATATAAAGATTTATCTGATAAAAACGATAAATCTTAATTCTTCGTGTATAAAAAAAGCCCAGCTACTGTAGCTGGGCTTTTTTGTGTCTTGGGAATTATTACTCTTCCTGCTGCTTAGGTGGGAACACCTTGCGAACAGTGTAGAAGAATAACGGCACGAAGAAGATGGCCAGTATCGTACCACCCAGCATACCTCCTATGACACTTGTACCGATGGCATTACGGCTTGCTGCACCCGCGCCCGAGCTGAGCGCCAACGGCATGACACCGAATATAAATGCGAGTGATGTCATAAGTATCGGACGCAGACGTAAGCGAACGGCTTCGAGTGTCGCTTCCAACAGGTCTTTACCTTGCTCTTGTAAGTCCTTGGCAAACTCAACAATCAAGATAGCGTTACGCGCCGACACACCAACGGTTGTCAACAAGCCAACTTGGAAGTAAACATCGTTTTGAATACCGCGCAGCATCGTTGCGATGACGGCACCCAAAATACCCAAAGGTACGACCAACATGACTGAGAATGGAATCGACCAACTCTCATATAGTGCGGCTAAGCACAGGAATACGACAAAGATCGAAATCGTATACAGAATAGGGGCAAAGTCACCCGATTGTTGTTCCTGCAACGAAGTACCGGTCCATTCATAGCCAATACCGTTAGGTAGTTTACTGATCAATTGCTCCATCGCCATCATAGCTTCGCCTGATGAGTAGCCAGGCGCTGCTTGGCCTTGGATCTCCATCGCCGAGACCCCGTTGTAGCTCTCAATACGCTGAGGACCGTAGGTCCATTCCCAGCTAGCAAAAGAGCTGAACGGTACCATGTCGCCTTGGTTATTGCGGACATACCATTCACTTACGTCTTCCGGCAACATGCGCGCATCGGCTTCACCTTGCAGGTAAACGCGCTTAACGCGACCACGGTCAATAAAGTCATTGATATAAGAAGAACCCCAAGCCGCACTGAGCGTGTTGTTGATGTTCTCAATGGTGAGACCTAGCGCAGTGGCTTTCTCATAGTCCACATCAACTTTAAGTTGCGGCGCATCTTCCAAACCGTTAGGACGAACTTGTTGCAGCATCGGGTTCTGTGATGCCATACCGAGCAACTGGTTACGCGCATCAAGCAACGCTTGGTGGCCTAAGTTACCGCGGTCTTGCAAGTACAAGTTAAAGCCAGTGGCGGTACCTAACTCTGGAATAGGAGGGAGGTTGAAGGCAAAGATCATGGCTTCCTTAACACTGGCAAAGAAACCAAATGCACGACCAATCACATCTGTCACGTCTTGGCTTTCGTTTCGTTCACTCCAATCTTTCAAACGCACGAAAGCAATACCGTTGTTTTGACTGCGACCGGAGAAGCTAAAACCAACCACTGAGAATACCGACTGGACGGCGTCTTCTTCGTTGAGGTAGTAGTTTTCGATACGATCCATCACGGCTACCGACTGCTCCATTGTAGAGCCGACTGGTAATTGCATTTGAGTGAGGAATACGCCGCGATCTTCATCCGGTAAGAAAGCCGATGGTAAGCGAGTAAATAAGAACGCTAATACGGCAACTAAGCCAAGATAGAGAACACCAACACGGATACTGCGGCGCAGAATGCCATGCACACTGTCGCGATATTTGATGGTGGCTTTTTGCAATGTGCGGTTAAACCAGCCTAGTGGTCCCCAGCCGCCATTCTCTTTCTTTTTCACTGGCTTGAGCAAGGTAGCACATAGCGCAGGAGAGAAGATAATTGCGACCATTACCGAGAGACTCATCGACGTGATGATGGTCAATGAGAATTGACGATAAACCGCCCCTGTTGCACCCGGGAAAAATGCCATCGGTGCAAATACAGCGGCCATGACCACACCAATTGCCACTAACGCGCCGGTGATTTGTCCCATCGACTTAATGGTGGCTTGTTTGGGTGACAAACCCTCTTCAGACATGAGTCGTTCAACGTTTTCCACCACAACGATGGCATCGTCTACCAGCAAGCCAATCGATAACACCATACCAAACATAGTCAGGGTATTGATTGAGAAGCCAGCAAGCGCCATGACGCCCATGGTACCCAAAATAACCACCGGAATCGCAAGGGTAGGGATGAGGGTTGCTCGTAAGTTCTGTAAGAAGACAAACATCAACACAAATACGAGAATGATGGCTTCAATCAGTACCCGAGCCACTTCGCTTATCGAGATCTTAATAAATGGTGTGGTGTCATACGCCGTCACCATTTTCATCCCATCAGGGAAGTAGGGTTCTAGCTCAGCAACGGTTTGCTTAACGGCTTCAGCTGTTGCCAACGCATTGGCGCCGGTTTGTAACTGAATCGCCAAGCCAGTGGCAGGCTTACCATTATAGTTTGCTTGAATGGCATAGTTTTCTGCACCGAGTTCAACACGCGCGACATCTTTCAAACGGACCTGCGAACCATCGGGAAGCACTTTAAGAAGAATATTCTCGAATTGATCCGGTTCTGACATTCGCGTCTGAGCAATGATCGTTGCGTTTAAGCGTTGTCCCTCAACTGCGGGGGCGCCACCTAATTGACCTGCGGCTACCTGAGCGTTCTGAGCGCGAATAGCGGACTGCAGTTCAGCAATAGTCATATTGTAATTGACTAACGCATCGGGTTTCACCCAAATACGCATCGCATAAGGCGCACCAAAGATTTGCACGTTACCCACACCCTCGGTCCGAGACACGGCATCTTGGACATTGGAGGCGAGGTAATCGCTCAAGTCTGTTTGTTCATAACGGTCATCTTCAGCCACCATGGCTAAAACCATCAAGAAGGAGCTGCTTGATTTACTAACAGTAATACCTTGCTGCTGCACTTCTTGCGGTAACTGAGGCGTTGCTTGAGATAGCTTATTCTGCACTTGAACCTGTGCAATATCCGGGTCAGTACCCGAGGCAAAGGTTAAGCTTACTGTAGCACTACCGGCGTTACTCTGTGACGAGAAATACAGCAGGTTATCAACGCCTGTCATATTTTGCTCAATCACCTTAGTTACCGTATTGGACACGGTCTCGGCGTTAGCGCCTGGATAGTTAACTTGGATTTCTACCGCAGGTGGTGCAATGGTTGGGTACTGCGCAATAGGGAGCTGAATCAAAGAGATCGTCCCCGCGAGCATCACCAATATTGCAATCACCCACGCAAATATGGGTCGATTTATAAAAAACTTGGCCATTCTGTCGTTCCCTTATTTGGAAGCTGGCTGTTGACCTTGTGACACAGTCACTTGTGCACCGGGTCTAATTTTCTGAAGGCCGGCGGTGACAATACGGTCACCGGCGTTGAGCCCGTCGCTAATTAACCACTCGTTGTCGATAGCACGTGCGGTGGTCACCATACGTTGCTCGACTTTATTTTCATCATTAATCAGCATGACATAAGGACGGCCGCGGACGTCGCGTGTAACTGCCTCTTGTGGAACCAAAATAGCGTTATTCAAGGTACCTTCGCTGACCTTCGCACGTACGAACATGCCTGGGTATAACTTATTCTCCGGGTTAGGGAATTCAGCGCGGAGCAAAATCGCGCCTGTGTCTTGGTCAACGCTAACCTCAGAGAACAGCAGTTCACCCTGAGTTTGGTAGTCTAAACCGTTCAAACTCAGTGACACGGGGGCGTTACCATTTTTATTTGCCTCAATACGGCCCGATTCAATTTCTGCCTTGAGCTCGAGGAACTCGCGGCTTGACTGATTGATGTCGACGTATATCGGGTCAAGCTGATTGATGGTCACCAAGGGCGTGCTTTGCGAAGCTGTCACCAAAGCGCCTTCGGTAACATTAGAACGTCCAACAATCCCGGTTATAGGCGCTTTAACCTTGGTGTATTCCAAGTTGATTTTGGCGCGTTTAAGCTGAGCTTCTGCTAGCGCAAGAGCGGCTTTGTTTTGTAAATACGTCGCTTCAGCCGAATCAAATTCATCTTGACTCACAGCCTTATCTGCAAGCAGTTCTTTTAAACGCTTCTGACGTAATTCTGACACTTTAAGTGCGGCTTTAGCGCTTTCAAAATCGGCTTGAGCACTGGCGACCTCAGCCTGATAAATGGCTGGGTCGATTTGATATAACTGCTGACCTTTTTCGACTTTTGTGCCTTCCACAAACTTACGTTCAAGCAGCACGCCGCTCACCTGCGGACGCACTTCCGCCACGCGATAGGCAGAGGTACGGCCGGGCAATTCGTTTTGAATTTCGACAGACTGCGTTTTGATGGTTAACGCTTCAACTGGCACCGCTTGTTGTTGTCCACCTTGAGCAGCGGCTTGCTGCTCATCACTACACCCGTAAAGGGTAGCGGAGGTGAGGGCAACAGCGAGCACCGCTGCAATAGGAGTATTCCGCTTTTTCATGAACGACCTCTAGTCATAACTATTATCATTTAACGTTTTTATTATACATACATGCTTGTATGTTTGTAAATTTAATATGCGACGGGTAGCACGATCTTGCCGATAGCTTTTCCCGATTCAAGCAGTTGATGTGCTTGTTTCAATGTGCTTGCCGACATTGCGTTTAAGCGTGTGCCCTCGGTTGAACAGATTTGACCGTTGTTTATAAGCTCTGATACTTGATTCAAAATATCTCGTTGAGCGCTGATATCAGCGGTTTCAAAAAGTGAACGTGTGTACATAAACTCCCAGTGTAAGCTGATACTCTTTTGCTTGAGTAAGCGGATATCTAAAGCATCCTCTGGATCATCAATGATGCCGATACGGCCTTGCGGGGCTATTACTTCGGTTGCCGTTTCAAAGTAGTCGCCGCTGTGGGTCAGCAGGGCAATATCCGTAGGTTGTGGTAAGCCTTCGAGCTGCTGTTTGATATCGCCATGATGATTAATCACATAATCGGCGCCGAGTTGTTTTACCCATGCTTGTGTTTCGTCTCGCGACGCAGTAGCAATCACGGTGACATCGGTCAATTGTTTGAGTAACTGGATCATGATCGAACCGACTCCGCCGGCGCCGCCAAATATAAGTACACAGCGCTGCTCATGTACTGATGGGTGATTTAATTGCAGACGGTCAAAACTGAGTTCCCACGCGGTCAGTGAGGTTAAAGGGAGCGCTGCTGCCGCGAGATCATCGAGTGATTGTGGAGCGTGACCGACAATACGGTAATCAACGCAGTGATATTCCGCATTACAGCCTGGCTTGCTAATGTCGCCAGCATAGTACACACGATCACCGATTTCGAAGCCACTTACGTGTTTCCCTTTATTTTCGACAATACCTACAGCATCCCACCCAAGAACTTTATAATCATCCGCTTGTCCGATACGCATGCGGATTTTGGTATCTACAGGATTAACAGCGACGGCGGTTACTTTTATTAAAAGTTCGTTGTCACCCACACTTGGCTTTGGGATTTCGATATCAACAAGCGCCTCTTGTTCGGTGATGGGGAGTGATTTTTTCACGCCAACGGCTTTCATCTGGTTTCTCCTTTTCGAGTAAGTGTGGTACACAATATGACTATACTACGTGGATTTTTCATTTTTGATTATTAACGAGAGAACAATGAATCATAAGCTATTCGTTTTATTACTAACTTTAGTCCCTTTGTTGGCGACAGCCCAAACGTCAGACCCCAACCAAGATGCTAAAGAAGCACAAATTATCAAAACCATTGAGGACTTACGCGCACAGCGTGGTGTCGAGTTTAATTATCATCGTGAATCAAAAGTTGGTGATACGACACGAGTCGAAGAGTATCTAGGTGCCAACGAAGACGGCTATCGCTGGCAGCTAGTCAGTGAAAATCAACGAGCGCCGAGCAAAGAGCGACTTGAAGAATATCGTCAAATGCGTGTCACAGAAGCGAAGGCGCGTGCACAAGAAGAGGGACCTAGCCAATCACTCGCCGACTTAATTATTATTGATTCGCTCGAATTTATTGGCGAATCGGTTGAAAATGGTCAGTCCGTTTGGCAATTCTCGTTTAAACCCAAGCTTGATGACTTTTCTGAATTTGCCGATGAAATCGAAGCGCGCATCACCTATTTACCCAAAACTGATTTACTGCAGCGCATTGCATTAAAAAATAAAAATGAATTTTCGCCTGCGACTTCCGTAACCGTCGAAGATTTCTCAATGGAAATTGAATTTCAGCGTTTTGCTGATGCCTATACCGTGCCAGTAAGCATGAAACAAAATGCTCAAGGGTCCTATTTGTTTTTTAAAGACTTCCATGACCAAACCTCGCGCACGTATTCCGATTACTCCTTGGTACCGAGTGCAGACGAAAATAATGATGAAAACGAGCTGAGCGCGGCTAAACCTTGTGGATCTTCAGATAGTAAAGGCAGTCGCACCAGTTCGTGTTGAGCAAAGGTCTTATCAATTTCCTCAAGATAGGCAGCTTCTTGGACACGTCGTTTGGCAAGAAAAGCACCATCGGCGTCTTCAGGAAGCACGCGATTGACAAAAATACCACCGACAGGTAAGTGCTCAGCGCGCAACGCTTTCATAGCACGCTCAGTTTCTTGTATCGGCAAGCGTTCTGGCGTCATGACAAATACAATAGCGGTATGCTCAGCATCTTGTAATACACGGCGAGTACGTTGAAATAAGCGTTGCCGATTCAGCAATTGTTCGCTTACTGCCTTGCTGCGTTCAGATAAACCATCACTGGCATGTTGGTCAGGGTTGGCCATTGGGTTATGGACATCTTTGCCGGACTTCGGCGATAGGTGTTTGAGCACACCTTCGAATTCCTCTGAACGGTTTTGCGAACGCAACATACCTTGTGTCCAAGCGGCCATGGCTTCCGGTAGCGTCAGTAAACGTAAGGTGTGGCCTGTAGGTGCCGTATCAAAAATCAATAGATCGTAGTCACGCTCCGATTCATCAATCAGTTTCGCAATACGCTCGAGTAGGGCAGCTTCCTGCGCCCCAGGAGATTGCTTCGATAAGCGCATCTGGCGTTCAACTTCAGGAAATAAATCAGGGTTCGTAAAACGCTTCATTTGCTGCGTGACACGGTCAATGTGCGCGTTGACTTCACGATCAGGGTCGATTTCGAGTGCGGTGACACGCTCGCTAATTGGCGTGAACTTATCACCAATTTTTATATCAAAAGCGTCCGCGAGACTGTGTGCTGGATCCGTTGAAACAACGAGAACGTGTTTACCTTGCTGAGCGGCGAGCAGGGCAAGAGATGCCGAGACTGTGGTTTTTCCGACCCCACCTTTACCGCCGACCAATACTACTTTACGGTCGAGAATCGACTTCATAAAGACACCTTAAAGTCGTGGGCTAACAGCAGCGGAAATGATCCAGAGGTGAGTGTTCCATTCCCATGCGTTGATGCCAATCATGAAAACGCTCCAGCATTAAAGGCTGGAGCTCTAAAGTGTAATAGGATGCGGGGTTAGGAACCCCCATCATTTCGGAGAAGACCAGCATCATGAACAAATCATCTTCGTCACGCTTGGCGCGAGCGATCGCTGACCGATAGGGGGCGTTGTAAAACTCGTTTACCAGTTCACCCGCACGGCTCAACCACTGTTGAATCGATTTAATGTTCATGTTGCGCATGGTCTTACTCCTTAAAGTCTCTCACTAAGACTTCTGCTCTTTCTTAAGGTTCGACAGTGCGGACGTGGCCTCTAGAGCGATCCATACAGCGGCAATCAGTACCACAATATCTAAACCGAACAAGAACCAGTTCTTTTCCATGTAGAAACCTTTTAACTGAATGAACAGCGCGAACACTGTCATAATCAGCAAGAAAATCAACGGCAGTAATGTCACGTACATTGGACGACCTAAGCGTACCAACATGACTGTGATAACCATCAAGGTCAAGCCTGCAAGTAATTGGTTAGTGGTACCAAACAGCGGCCAAATCGCTAAGCCACCTGAACCGTCTGATCCCGCACCAAAGGCGAGTGCAACACATGAAATGACCGCCAACAATGTCGCCGGCAACGCTTTCTGCATCCAAGAAATATTGTAGATGTTACCCCATTCTTGGAAGATATAACGCTGTAGACGCAAACCGGTATCCATCGTGGTACCAGCAAACAAAACTGCCATCACTGTAAGCAAAGTTTCAGCAATTTCATTATCAAGACCGACACCTTGGCTGATAATATTCGCGCCACCCTCTACGAAGGCCGCTACACCACCTTGCCCGAAGGAGCTGTAAACAGCTTCCCAGTCGGCTAATGTCGCAAAACCAGCACATGCTGCGATAATGGTCGCAAGTGAGAGCGAGCCTTCACCAATTGCACCGAAGTAACCCACAAAACGCAGGTCAGTTTCTTTATCCAGTTGCTTAGATGTCGTGCCTGAAGCGACCAAACCGTGGAAGCCGGAAATCGCACCACAAGCAATGGTAACAAACAACAGAGGCAACATTGACGGCGTATTTTCTGGCAAATTGGTATTGAATGCTGGAGCGGTCATGTCTGGACCTAGCAATAGAACCGCAGCATACAGCAGGATCAGACCGATAAACAGTTGCAGACCGTTGATATAATCGCGCGGCTGTAACAGCATCCAAACGGGAAGCAACGAAGCAATGGCAGCATAACCAAATAAAATAAGAACCCAACTTGCGTTGTCTGTCAGACCGCCCATTGTTTCTGGCAGAGATAATGGCGCGGAAGGCCCGGCCCAAATCAGTAAATAGAGTGCAACAACGCCTAAAATTGAGATGGTACCGAGTCCCATCCATTTTCGGAAAATAATTTGGCCGATGATTAAGGCAACGAAAATAGCGCCCCAAACAGGGATGACAGAACTTGGAAATTTAATCAAGAGGCCAGAGATAGCCGTGGCAAATACCGCGTTGACCATGAGAAGCACAAGGAAGATAACGATCATGAACAGCGTCTGTGCGCGCTTGCTGACCACGTCACCTGTTAAGCTACCCATTGATTTGGCTTTATTTCGGTTACTTGCCCAAATCGCACCTGCATCGTGAACACCGGCAAAGAAGATGGTGCCAAAGATGACCCACAGGAATGCGGGCACCCAACCCCAAATCACCGCGATGGCTGGACCAATAATCGGTGCTGCGCCGGCTACGGAAGTAAAGTGGTGACCCCAAAGTACATACTTATTAGTTGGGACAAAGTCCACACCGTCTTCAAATTCATGAGCGGGTGTTTTGAAATTTGGGTCTAGCTTGTAGATCTTCTCAGCGACGAATTTTGAATAAAATACGTAGCCCAAGAACATCGCAGCTAGACCCAATAGCATCACGAATATTGCATTCATGGATGAAGCCTCTTGTTGTGGTTGATTTTGAGATTCGCTACCCATTGTAGCGCAAATTCAACCCCAACAGGCATGCGACTAACGTCTAATAGACGTCATATCAGTTATCGACGTCGTTTTCCAAGCAGTCCCATGATAATAGAAATAGCGAAAAGAATAATGAAGATGTAAAAGATAATCTTCGCGATTTCAGCGGCCGCACCGGCAATACCACCAAATCCAAACACCGCTGCCACGACGGCAATGACCAGAAAAATCAGAACCCAACGTAACATAATGTCTCCTTATTTTTTTAAAGGTTCACTATTACGTTAGTCGTAAATTGAACGGTTGGATCAAAATTTTAGAAAAAAAGCCGTCATATTTTTCATATGACGGCTCATCGGTAACGCTATAAAAGCTGACTGATTAATGTGCAGCGGCTGCCTTATCCTTGATAGGATCCGCATAGGCTTCAATAGCCGGTGCTAAATAAATCGCGTTACTCAATAGCTTTGCCGTGCCCCAGAAAAACGCACGGAAATTAATGTTGTCGGCAAACCCAATGACACGGCCTTCACCTAAGCGGTGTGCGGCAATGTTAGTTTTACCGGCTAACACCGCTTGGTTGCGCTTGTCTGCATAACCACTGAGTAGCGGCTGGTCACTGTATTGAGCGACATTGACAAAGGGGCTTTGTGGAGCCTCCATCGCATTCAACTCGTCCTTAAACACGGGCATGCTGCGATGAGGGAAGCCAAACATTAATGGGTTTTGCGGATCAATGTCCATTTGGAAAATAGCGCCTGCGATACGGCGTTGTGCATAGTAACTATCGCGGTCTTTATAAGTCAGGCCTGCGGTTGAAAACGCATCACTAAACGTTTTGTCTTCCACAAACTGAGTGTAGAGTAAGCCATGGCGACTCATCCATTCAGCGCCACCTTGTTGGCCAATTAATACACCGCCTTGACGCACCCAATCAGTTAACCGCGCTATTTCGCCGTCAGAAAGCGTGTAATAGCTACCATCCACCAAAATGATGTGGCTGTAGCGGTTTAAGTCAACGCGACTGATACGGTCGGTATCGACCATCGATAGTGGAAGACCTACGTGGCGATCGAGGTAATACCATGCTTCACCCGCTTCATAAAGGTTCACACCATCGCCCGTCAGCATCATTACGCTGGGTTCTTTTACCGGCTGAATATTGCGACTACCTAAATCGATACCTTTGGGCGTGAGACCGGTTTTTACCGAGTAAACGGTAACATTTTGTTGCTCAGCGATATTTTTAACCGCCGCGACTACATTCGACCAGTCTTGATTTTGGTAAGCGCGCGTTACAACCACCGAACCAGCGGATAAGTTAGCCGTCTTACCATTTAGTGTCGGTAGGTGCAAAGGTTTAAAACTCTGACGTGCGTGGACACCTTGTTCTAACAATGCTTGTAGCATCGCAGGGGCCTTGTAATCATACCAATCAAACGCTAATGCGTACGCGTTGGCGTTGATAGATACGGCATCACGCTGTGGTGCATTCCACGCCGTATCATCAAGGCTGATACGGCCACGGTAAGTCGTGAACTGCGTGTTAAATGCCATTGGCAAAGTCCAGCCAGATACGTCATAAAACGTATTGTCTGGGAAATCTTTTCGCGTGCTGAAGATGGCTTGAATCAGACCGTACTGCGCTTGCTCGGCAGGGATGAAGTAACTCAAGCCTGCTTTAAACCGCTTGTTGTTAGTTTCAACATCACGTTCTACACGATAACCGTCGATACCATGTTGTTTAAGCAACTCAACGAGTCCGCTAAGACGGTTTACATCGCTTGCTCCAATTAAGTAGCCGTCAAAATTCGCATCGTCACCCGCTTCCATAGCGTCGTCATAAACACGTTCTTGGAAGTCAATAAAACGTTTTTTGTTCGCATGAGCGCCATAGAGCGTGCTCAGCGATGTGATGAACTGGTTACGAATGGTAAACGGGAAGCTGACTTCACCATTGACTGAGTCTTGCAGGTGACCGCGACTCGATGCTTGTTCGAATAACACACCGACGGCGCCCTGAATATCCGGGTAGGTAGAACCTTTTCCGTAGTAGAAGTCATCGAAGGATTCCTCGGTGTAGTAGAGGTTACCCAGGTTATCTAACGAGTTTGCATGGGCAGCCGCCAAAATCTCAGTAAGACGCACGTTTTCATCCGGTGTTAACGGATTCTTGCGCGAAGGGATACCGGGTTGAAAGAAAAATGTGCTGTTCGTACCCATTTCGTGAAAGTCAGTCAGAACGTTGGGTTTCCATTTCTGGAAGTTGGCGATACGAGCCCGTGACTCTGGGTGTTGTAGCAATAGCCAGTCGCGATTGAGATCGAACCAATAGTGGTTTACACGACCACGGACAAACGGTTGGACGTGTTCACGAGACTGCGGATCGGCAACGAGGTTTTTGCTGCGGTGTTGGTTTGCCCACTGCGCAAAACGCGCCAGCCCATCGGGGTTAAGTGATGGATCCAGCAGTACCACAGTGTCTTGTAATGCCTTATCGAGTGCCGGATTTTGAGCCGCAGCCAGATAATAAGCAAACAGCAGAGCAGCGTTTGAGCCACTGGACTCATCACCGTGAATGCTGTAGCCCATATAGAGCACTAAAGGCGTATTTTCGTCCGCATCACGATTAGGATCGGCGGCCGCTAAATGCTGTTCGCGCACCGCATCGATGTCTTTTTGATTGTCGGGCGATGTGATGGTTAACAGCAACAAGGGACGCTGTTCATGAGTACGTCCAGTTTCTTCAATAGTGATGCGATCAGATGACGCTGCCAACTGATACATATATTGTACGATTTGATCATGGCGCACATGCCATTCACCGACTTGATAGCCGAGGGCTTCTTCAGGAGTCGGAACCGCAGGATCATACTGCACATCTTGAGGAAGGTAGTAATCCAATTTAACTGGGTCGGCTTGCGCTACACTCACAGTAGAACTGAGTAATGCGACGCCCGCCAAGCAAGTCCTTAGCGCGTTTTTCAGCATTTGTTATACTCCTAGTTGTTTTAATACAACTAGACTAACAGAAATCCTACTTTTGCGGCACGGCTTTCGTTTAACCGTATAAAAGATGCCATTAACATCGTAAATCACGGCTTAACTTGCCTCGCTATCGGTTGTTGCAACGAAATCCAGGTGTCGGTTGCTTGTACCTCTTTGATGACCTGAATTCGATTGATCAGAATATCTTGTAAATCCTCAATTGAGCGCGTCATCAGCTTTGCAAAGATATTGTAGTGACCCGTCGTGTAATGCGCTTCGGTGATAGCGTCGACATGAGCAAGTTTCTCGATTGCTAACGGATAATCGCCTGCTGTCGTTAGTGTTATTCCAATGAAGCAACAGACGTCGTACCCCAGTTTTTTGGGATCAATGGCGAGCCGCGTGCCTTTGATTAAGCCCAGCTTGCGCATTTTCTCAACGCGGACATGAACGGTCGCGGTACTTACTTTTTGAGTTGTCGCCATGGTTGCATAGGACACCCTTGCATCATTGAGTAATGTTTCTAGGATAAATTTATCGAGATTATCTAATTTATAATTTTTCATGTGAATTAGGTTTCTTTATTGGATTTAATTTAAATTT
Source organism: uncultured Idiomarina sp. (assembly GCF_964010655.1). Classification (NCBI taxonomy): domain Bacteria; kingdom Pseudomonadati; phylum Pseudomonadota; class Gammaproteobacteria; order Alteromonadales; family Idiomarinaceae; genus Idiomarina; species uncultured Idiomarina sp. The sequence goes on along the minus strand of NZ_CAXGLS010000025.1, from coordinate 12,232 downwards.
ATCTTTAATAAGATAGAAATTATTTTTTAGTTTAGCATAAATGAATAAATACTATTGAGTTTTTGCTCTCTTCCATGGTTTTCTGTTTCTACAGTCATCACGCAATTAATCGATTCAGGAGTACTTTATGTGGGAAGGGTATTTGGCAAAACAACAAAAAATTGACTTCATAAAACGCGAGTTTCTCTCTCGGCTATGTCGGCAGATGCAGTTAGTTAAATGTGAAGGACCATTACTGACAGAGCAGGGAACGGGGTTACAAGACGATCTATCGGGTATCGAACGCCCCGTTGAGGTCAAGGTTTCGGCACTGCCAGACAAACAATATCAAGTGGTACACTCGCTCGCTAAGTGGAAACGTCAGCTACTCGCTGATTATCAAGCACCGGTGGGTCAAGGTATTGTAGTAACTATGTCGGCGCTAAGACCGGATGAAGAAACGCTCGATGAAACGCATTCAGTATTTGTTGACCAATGGGACTGGGAAAAAGTGATTGCTGAAGAGCAGCGCAGCATGCAGTACCTTAAACAGCAGGTACAACTTATCTATGCAGCGCTTACGGCAACAGAAGGTAAATTGCGAGCAATTTACGGGGGGCTGTCTATCCTGCCGCGGCAATTGACCTTTATTAGTAGTGAGACGCTGCGCGCGGAATACCCCGAGCTAACAGCTAAACAACGGGAAAACAAAATTACTGAAGCGCTAGGTGCGGTGTTTGTTTACGGTATTGGCGCACCACTTAGCGATGGTAAAAAGCATGATGAACGCGCGCCTGATTATGATGATTGGAGCACGCAAACTGAAAACTTCGGCACAGGCTTGAACGGTGATTTGTTGGTATGGAGCCCTAAGCTACAAAAAGCGATTGAGCTTAGCTCAATGGGCATACGTGTTGATGCAGCGGCGCTTAAAAAGCAACTCGAACTGACCGAACAGACAGATCGCTTAAAACTGGCCTGGCATCAACGTTTAACTGCGGGTGAACTGCCATTGACCATCGGCGGTGGCATCGGACAGTCTCGAGTGGTGATGTTACTTTTACAAGCGGACCATATTGCACAAGTGCAATGCGGTGTATGGCAACCCGGCATCCAAGAAGCACTTTAATACGTATTTGAGTGCTGGATTCAAGTGGAGCATTAGGATGAAGGCACTTAATGAAGCTGATATTTCACGCATTATTGAAATGGCGTGGGAAGATCGCACGCCGTTTGAGGCGATCAACGAGACCTACGGTCTGAGTGAAGACCAAGTGATTAAGTTAATGCGCAAACAGCTTAAAAGAACCGCGTTTAACAACTGGCGTGCGCGTGTATCGGGTCGAGCGACCAAGCACCGTAAAATTCGAGGTTTTGATTACGGCCGAGGCTATTGTCCCACTCAGTACAAGCAGTGATGACCGTGATAGAATAGCGAGCATGCGCGAATATTTTAGAAATGGTCCACCTCATCGCGGTGGCGCGGATGTCAGCTTTGCCGACATTGTTAAACTGTTTGGATTTAACTCGGTACGTATCGGCCGTTGGGTCACCGCGCATGAGCAGCAGGTGGCTGCCAATTTATTTTTCGATGCTTTATGTGACTTGCAGATGATACTGGGCGTCAATGAGTCAGTGATATCACTACGCGGTAGTTTGTCGATCAATTATGGAATTGGCGGTCGGCTCGGTGCCAGCGCCCATTATATCCCTTCACGGCGGCTACTGGCGCTAGCGAAAAATGCAGGAGGAGGCAGTTTAGCGCACGAGTGGTTTCACGCCTTTGATCACTATATTGCCTCACATCTATTCAGCTCAGCCACGCAACCAGGCCGGTTCGCAAGCAAAGCTTGGCTGCTGAATGAGCCCGTGCGCCCGCACACTCTAAATGAACGGCTTGTGTTGGGGTTTCAGCGATTGTTCCTATCATCAGATGGACAGTCAGCAAGTGCTTTAATGAAACGCTGCATGGCTTTTGATAAGGCTGAAGGAAGCTACTACTTTTCGATGCCGGAAGAGGTTGCGGCACGGTGTTTCGAACGGGTTGTTCAACAGCAGACACTGAAAAACCAGTTTCTCGTGGCCGGTACGTTAAAAAGTAAAACCGCTGAGCTCGGACTTTATCCAAAACAAGACGAGGCAAATGCTGTCGCTGAGTGTTGGTTAGACTACTTTCAGTCACTGGGGCAGGCGCTAAGATAGTCACTTGAACACAATCCCATCGCTATCGACGATAAGCAAATTATGCTAACCTGAGCAGCCCATTGAGATGCTACCAAAAGCGAGGCAGTACGGTGCGTATTTTAATTCGTTATTTTTTTAGATTGGTGCGTTTAATCCTCACACCTTTTATGTTGATTATGGAAAAACTAACAACGCCGAAAGGCGTTGAGCGCAGCACAGATGCTCAAGCGCGTGTCGAACAAGAGTGTAAGCAGTTAAGTTTGTATCAATTTAAAACGTGCCCATTCTGTATTAAGGTTCGGAAGGAGATAGCGCGGTTAAACTTACCCATTGAATTACGCGATGCACAGCACAATGAAACTCATCGCGCCGAGCTTAGCGAGCAGGGTGGACGAGTCAAAGTGCCATGCTTACGCATTACCCAAGAGAGTGGTAACGCACAGTGGATGTACGAATCCGATGATATTATCCATTATTTGCGAGCGCGTTTTGAACACGCTTAATCGTCTCGCCACTCGTTGTAACGTTGCTTTTTAGCTAGACTACGCTCGACGACTAGCATCGTTCCTGCGGTCAACATCACGATAAGACTGACAGTGTAGAGTTTCGGGTGTTGACTCAGGAATGTCTGTGATTCGCTGAATAGGGTGTTAAGCCAATCAGCGACAACAATAATGGCACTAATGAGTGCAATACTGACAGCACTGTAAATGCCCGCAGCCCATAGTTTACGGCCTCGAATGCGTGTGTTGTGCGCCGCACTCATAGTATTCCAGTCTGATGATTTCATAAGGCCTCCAGCAGAACGCCGCTTTTCCATTACGTATATCAAAATTATAGTTCGACTCATCCGAAGTCACTTGTGACATTCGTTAGATACGCTATACCAAATTGGAATAGTGGGTATCCTGTTTTGAGTAAAATTTCTATTAACAATTACTACGAACAAGATCGTATTTAGGATTGAATATTTTTTAGGGATTGGTCCAATGCAGCGCCACACCTTGTTCTTTATTAATATGCACAAAAGCATTTTGATGAAATCGCTGATTAAGCGGATAGGCCGAAGCGAGCGGTAAATCTGCAATCGCAACGCCGTGTTCTACGGGCCAGTCGCATTGAGGGGCGAGTGCGGAACTGTGGAAAAAGCGAACGCCAAGATGATGTAACTGTTGCGTCAGTTGATCATGTCGTCGACTAAATGTGGCGCGATCACAGCGTTGACTGCCTGGATGATCAACCGTAATGATCGTCAGTGAATGACAGCGCGTCATGTCTAATATACGCTCAACAAACGCCTGCTTTGATAGGGTCGAGAGCGTATAACGGCGTCCCATGATATCGAGTCGATAAAGGGCCTCCTCATAGACGCTGTTCAGCGAGCTTCTGTTAACCAATGGTGAAACTGTCCTTAACCCACTGGTGTGCTGTATCAAAGTCACCCACCAATGTGCCTAAATTACGTCCTGATCGGTTCAACAGGTTCTCACAAATCAGACGGCTGCGTTCTGGTTGCATATGTTGGATAGCGAGCGCCGCCTGCGTCAACAGTGCAATTTCATCAACTAGACGACGTGCATTAAATGGCGATGGCGGGTACTTTTCAAGTTCTTGCTGTAACCGCTCAACTACTGCGTCATAGCGACTGTATTGACCGCAGCTACGCGCAATAAAACTAAACCAGGTCGACAGTAACTCGGGATCTTTTTCGCAGGCGCGCAGTACGTCTAAACATTGAATGTTACCGGAGCCTTCCCAAATCGCATTTATCGGGGCCTCTCGGTAAAGTCTCGGCATGGGGGTATTTTCCATTACGCCCATACCGCCAATGACCTCCATTGCCTCGTAGGTTACCTGAGGTGCTCGTTTACATATCCAATATTTCCCGACAGGAACGAGCAAGCGTGCTAAGCGCTTGGCTTCGATGTCGCTGCTATCGAGCCACTGTGCCACCGTCAGTGTCCAAAGTAGCGCACATTCACTTTCCATCGCCATATCACATAGAAGATTAATCATTAATGGCTGCTCGATGAGCCGTGCGCCAAATGCGCTTCGATAGTGACAATGATGCAACGCTTGCACAAGGGATTGCCGTAACAAGGCAGACGAACCAATCATGCAGTCGAATCGTGTCATTGCAACCATATCAATAATGGTACGCACACCTTTACCTTCGGAACCCAGTAAACGGCCTTCAACATCATTTAATTCAACCTCACACGAAGCGTTCGATTGATTGCCCATTTTTTGTTTGAGCTGTTGAATATGAATGCCATTGCGTGTGCCGTCCTCACGCCAGCGCGGCACAGAAAAACAGCCGAGCCCGTGCTTAGTTTGTGCGAGCATTAAAAACAAGTCGCTCATGGGTGCCGATAAAAACCACTTGTGGCCGTTCAATAAGTAGACTTCACCTTCACCGATGGCTCCCTGCGGTGTCGCGTGGGTCGTATTGCTACGCACGTCCGAACCACCTTGCTTTTCAGTCATTCCCATACCCACAGTCAAAGCTGACTTTTCATAAAATGGAATGTCGCGTCCATCGTAAAGCGGTTGCAAAAGCTGTTCTTGTAACTGTGGATATAATGGGCTTTGCTGGAGTACAGGAATTGCAGCAAACGTCATGGTAATCGGGCATCCATGACCCGCCTCAAGCTGGCTATTTAAATAATAACGAATCGTTCGTTCTACATGGGAGTAGGGTGACACTGAGCGCCAGACACCGTTGTGTAACTTCTGCTCCGCCGCAATTTGCATCAGCTCATGATAACTGGCGTGGTAAGCAATATGATTAATGCGATCACCGTAACGGTCATGGGTAAATAATTCCGGCGGATAATGGTTGGCAGCATAACAACGCTCAATATGTTGCTCGCTACCGAGCAATGAGCCTAGCTTAACCCGTTCATCTTGTTCATTGGATTCAGCAAAATATTGAGCGCACTGCTGCAAAAAGCGATCACTTTGATAGACATTATAGTTGATGAGGTAAGGTGGTTGATTCAATGCCATAGTATTCATTGCTCGATGTTAATTTCGATTATTAAATTCCGGACGTGGTCGATCAGCCCCTAGCCAAAGATCCAGAGATTGGCGGAAGTCAGAGTCACTTCGGACCTGCTCAATCACACGGTTCATGTTGCTAATCGCATGCTGCCCCCATTGGTTATTACTGCAGCCGACAGCGCCAATTATGACTGCGTCTTTGTTTTCTTTGATAGGAATAAATACGAGCGGTTCAAAATCTGGGTTCGTTTGATCCTCGGTACGTTGGAAGTAGGTCATCAGCATCTTATAATCAAGCGTGTAATCAATTCGCCCTGCGGCAACCATCGCCATCAAGTTCATGTGAGCCCCTTCGCCAGAGACTTCTTGGAAGTGCTCTGACGGTATTAAGTAGTCCTCGATGATGGGTTGTAGTTCACCATAACGTCGCTCAATCGGCTGAGCGAAACGATAGTCGCTCTGCGCTAGGGCAGTAAACGATAATGGCTCACCGAATGCTTTAATAAACCGTTGAGCCTTTGATGCTGTCGTGATGACGCCGTGTGGCGGGTATACATGTGTCGCATCTGAGAAAATAAAGTCTTTGTTGTAATCACTGTCTTTAATTAAGCAGGGGAAACATAGGTGTTGGTTTTTGCGCATTAACATAGTGATTCGGCGCGAGGGCAATTTACGCTTGCTTTGAGACAGCGCCGGCAGTTCGCGTTCAAAGGTATCCACTAAGGTATCGCAAAAACCCGCTTTTTCATATTCACCTTGCCAAATATGAAAAGGGGGAGACACATTAATGCCCCAGATAATATCATCGTGTTGATCAGCAATAGCCCATGTCGATGCACACAACAGAATTATAAATAAAGATGCTTTTAGCATAGTACCTATCATAAATGGGTTCTCTACGTGTTACAGTCATATCTATCGTCGATTTTTGGTAACAAAAAATCAATATATTTTAAAATGTAAGTTATAGGAGCGAAAATGACAAAGATCGTTTTCAATCACGGCAAAGAAAGTGGTCCTTGGGGGCATAAAATAGAGGCCCTTGCGAAGGTTGCAAAAAGTCGAAGCTTTGCTGTGGATAGTATCGATTACCAAGATCAAATGGACCCCGATGATCGTGCGGATCGATTGGCTCGTTACTTAGATGATTATCAAGGAGATCGAGTTATCTTAGTCGGTTCGAGTATGGGGGGATACGTTGCGCTGGCTAATAGCGAGCATGCTAAAGCAACGGGTTGCTTTTTAATGGCACCGGCACTGTATATGGGAGGCAAAGTCGACTTCGATACATTACGTCCGAACGGTTCTGTCAGTGTGGTTCACGGTTGGCGAGATGATATTGTCGATTGGCAACATAGTGTTAAGTTCTGTCAGCGCATTGCCGCTGAACTGCACTTAATTGACGACGATCATCGACTCGTTAATCGACTTGATGTTGTCGTACGTGACTTTGAGTTGTTTTTGGAGAGCATGACATGACTGACTTTGTACTCGATCCCCGATTAGCTAACGACTCTATTTTGCTGGCGCGGGGTCCGCTGTCACAACTCCGTTTAATGAAAGCCGCCGACTGCACTTGGTTTTTGTTAGTGCCTGAAGTTAATGAAATCAGTGAAATAACGCAGTTGTCGGAAAGCGAGCAGTTTAACCTTTGGAAAGAAAGCCAAGCCTTGAGTGAATGGTTGTTGCAGTGTTATCCGCAGTGTAAGTTAAATATCGCCGCTATTGGCAATGTTGTCAGCCAACTGCATGTCCATCATGTTGTTCGTTATTCGGATGACCCGTTTTGGCCAGCGCCGATATGGGGACAAAAAATGGAGCGTCAGCATTCAATCCGAGATATCGAAGCAATCCAAAAAGAATTGAGTGCTTGCTCTAAATTTATTTCAGTTGAGGCTGATCGATAACCTTGCAAACAACGTTTGATAGGGCATGAAAAAACATTCAGCACGCTTACATCTCAAGCAGATGACCGAAAAAGCACATCGCGAAGCAGAGCAGTCAGGGTTAATGAAGCCGCTGATGGGAGCGCACGTGTCTAACGAAGACTACCTGCAAGCGCTTAACGGTCTTTACTCATGGCTAGAGCGGTATGAGATGTGCTTACAGACTTGGTTACCCAAGGACAATCAACGGCTTTTTGAATACTACTATCAGCCGCGCAGTGGTCAGATTTTAGCAGATATTCATGCGCTTGGAGGGTTTACGCCACCACCTAATATCCATCATGTTAATGCCGACTCCATTTATCAGGCGCTTGGTTATGCCTATGTTATTGAAGGGAGCACACAAGGCGGTCGAATGCTCAGTCAACGCCTTAACAAGGTTTTAAATCTTGAGGGCAATGCATTAAATTATTTTAATTTTTACAGGTATCGCAGCTGGCAACGATTTATTGAGATGTTCGAGCATTTTTCGTTTACCAATGAGCAGCTCAACGAAATGACTTCAGCCGCTGTGAACGCCTTCGCGTCGTTGAATTCGATTGCACAACGCATAGAGCAGCGAGATAGCACAGTAGCAGTGGGTTAATTTAGGGTGGTATGAGTGGCTGATAATACTTCGATTTCCTATGAAGAGGCGATGAAGAACTGTGCCAAAGAGCCGGTGCATGCACCGCAATGTGTGCAGGCAAATGGGATGCTACTGGCAGTTGATATTAAACGCGGCGGTCAGATTATTGCTGTCAGTGACAATAGCGATGCCGTGTTAGGTTGTTCGTGTGACGCATTAATAGGGTCGTTCTTGGCAGAGTGCATGCCGAGTGACTTTCTAACATCATTCAAAGCCGCAGACGAAAAGTTAAAGCAAGGGTCAGACTACGAAATATTTGCGTGGGAAGCGGGTGAACAGTCGTTTTTTTCCCGTATTTATTATAGCCAAGCTTGGTTAGTCGTAGAAACTGAGATCGACGTGACCGATCCTGGGTTAAAGCGTTCCTGCTATTTTGATCGGGCGTTACTTGATATTTCGAACACAAATAGTACTGAGCAAACGTTGCAAAAGTTATGTCGCTCAATTAGTGAGTTGAGTGGTTATGAGCGCGTGTTGGTTTATCAGTTCGACGATAGCTGGAACGGTCGCGTAATCAGCGAGCACACAACACGCGAAGATATCGAGCAATATATAGGGCTCAGCTTTCCAGCCAGTGACATTCCAAGCCAGGTTCGAGCGTTGTATCACGTTAACCCAATCCGTTATATCGCCGATGTGGATACCGAGGATGCGGTGATTGTGTATGCCGAAGAGCTGGGCTCTATGGCACTTGACCTGTCGCTTGGTACGATCCGAGGTAAGTCACCCATTCATACAGAATATATGAAAAACATGGGCCTACAGCGGTCGATGTCAGTGGCTATTTTTGACCAGAATCAGCTGTGGGGTTTAGTTTCGTGTCACGGCGTATCGGCGCAACCGTTATCTTATTCGACACGGCTTAATATCCACTCTTTGGTCAAGCTCGCCGAACAACGTTTAATGCTACAAAAACAATTTGAAGCCGATCGGTTTTTCGACCGTGTTGAAGAGAGCCGAAAAGCGCTACTCGACCGAAAACGAGAAATTAAGTCGCCGCAGCAACTGCTCGAAGACCAAGGTCATTTCTGGCTAAAACTGTTTGAAGCGGCAGCTGTCGCCTTGATCAGTGCTCAAACACAGCGTGTTATCGGCGAGCATATTGATGTATCGACCTTACACAAGGTACGTGACTGGCTTAATGAAAATCATAGCGTGACAGGCGTATTTAGCGAACGAGACTGTCGGCTGTCTGAGATACGGCAGGCAATTCCAGAGTTGCCATATTGTGGCGTGTTAGCAGTGTCGATGCCGATAGATAAGAGAAATCAGGGCTGGTTAGTGTTCTTTAGAGCGCAGGAGACTGAAGTTTTTCGGTGGGCGGGTAAGCTTGAAAAAGGAGAGGTACGAGAATACAAAGGTCGCCAAGTGTTGTCGCCTCGTCATTCGTTTGAGCAATGGCAACAGGATGTTGATGGATATGCACCAATCTGGACAGAGATCCAAATTGAAGCGGCCAAAACGCTGGTAGAAGACCTCGCTATTGGTGCGTCCGCTTATCAAATTGAACAGTTAAATCAGGAGCTCACCGAAGCGAATCAACGGTTGGAGCACTTGGTCCATACCGATGCCCTGACGCAAGTCTGGAACCGCTATCACATGGAACAGACACTGGAAGAGGAAGTGAAGCGATGTAAACGTCATGGGCGAGACTTGGCCGTCATTTTACTCGACATCGATCATTTCAAGCGTGTTAATGATGACTACGGTCACGATGTGGGTGACAAAGTGCTTAAGCTGATAAGTGAAGCGATTCATCAATGGCTTCGCAGCAGTGATGTTTTTGGTCGTTGGGGGGGAGAAGAGTTTTTAATCATAGCCCCAGAAACTGATCTTGAGAGTGCGAATCAACTGGCGGAGCGTTTAAGAAGGCGATTATCAAATCTACAATTTGACAAAGTTGGTCAAGTCACGGCAAGCTTTGGCGTAGCAGAATTATTACCCAGTGAAGACCGTAATAGTTTGGTAAAGCGCGCCGATAACGCGTTATACCAAGTCAAAGAGTCTGGACGAAACAGTGTGGAGGTCTCGCCAGGCAAATAATAAAAGGACAAAAACATGTGGCCTCAACTTGAGTGGTCGACCCGTTCCGAGCTGTTAAACCTTGCTGAACAGGCGGGGGGGATTATCGCTCAATTTGAATCGGTTGAGGTCAATAGTGTAACGGCTCAAACGTGGCTGAATGAAAAGCAGGCAGCCAGTATTGAATGCGAAAATCTAAATGCCCACCGCATTAATATCTCCGCGCTTTATGACCATATCGAGGACTGGGACCCGCTAAACGAACAGGCATTAAAAAAGGCGCACCGACAATTAATGCTAAACTTGAGCATGCGCGCAGGTCAGTACCGCGGTACTTCAGTCGCTATTTATCATCACGGTCGTAATATTTATGCTTCACCACCCGCTACGGGTATCGCACGAACACTCAGCGAATTATTTACTGAACTCAACGCCGATCATTGTCATCCCCTGTATCGCGCTGCACTGTTTTTTAATGTCTTTGAAAGTTGGCAACCGTTTGCCGAAGCGAATGGTTGTATCACACGATTTTGGCTCACCCTATTGATGCGTTCTTGGCACCCACTTTTTCAATGGCTCAATATTGAGCAAAGTTGGCTAGCATCAATCGACGAACTGGCAGAAGCGCGACAAGTCGAACGTAATGAGCGATCCGAAGCTTATATCCTGTGGCTGACTGGAGTTCTCCGAACGAGTTTGAATGAACTCGCGCAAAAGCTGGCTATCTGCAGTGAACAAAAGGTGCCTGACACGCAAAAAAGTTCGGATAAGTTTTCGGATGTGTGTTCGGTAAAAGGTTCGGAAAAATGGCCGACAGCCCGCAAAGTACTGTTTTTAGTCAATAAAGAACGGGGTATTAGCGCGCAACGTATTGCCGAACTGTTGGGCTTGAGTTCGAGAGCCGTCGAGAAGCAGTTTGCCCGACTCAAGCAACAGGGTAAGCTCGAACGCGTGGGCAGTCCACGAGGCGGTTATTGGCGCGTTATGGTTTCTCCGTCGCAACAGTTGTCGTTACCGGAATGCTAAACTGCTGCCGTATTTTTTCAGCCAAGGTATGTTGTGCTGGCGCAGAACCGTGTACCAAGCGAACGGCTTGGACGGGAAATTGAGCATTGCCAATAAAAGCGAGTAATTCGTCCTGATCAGCATGGGCGGAGTAGCCGGTTAGCGAATATACCTGAGCATTTACTTTTCTTTGTTGTTGGTTAATCGTCACTACATCACCCGTAGCCGCTCGTTGAATCTGCTCACCCAGCGTCCCTTGCGCTTGGTAACCCACAAACAAAACATCTGTGCGAGGATCTTCTATCAACGCATCAAGATAGTTAATAATGCGTCCTCCGGTACACATCCCGGAGCCTGCGATGACAATGACCGGTTCAGCCGTCGATTTGAGACGATTAACCAAAGCGAGGTGCAAGCTATGCTCATCCACTGGGTGTGCGTGGCTAAAGTCTAACGGATGTCGTCCATGAGCTTGGCGAGACCGGCTGGTTGCATCCCATAGGGCTTCATGGTGCTGGTAGATGTCAGTCACTTTGTTCGCCATTGGCGAATCGATGACAATCTCGGGAAAATCGGTGTCCTTTGAAGACGCGTGTTGGTGCCAAATTTGTTCAAACTCATAGAGCAGCTCTTGCGTGCGGCCAATGCTAAATGCAGGAATCAAAATGGCGCCGCCATCGACAACAGCACGTTTTATAATCGACTCGAGTTGTTGCGTTCGTTGACTGCGGTCACCATGTGAGCGGTCCCCGTAAGTACTCTCTAAAACAAGTAAATCAGCGCGTTCAAGCGGTGTTGGATCGTTGATCAGAGGTGAGTTGCGGCAGCCTAAGTCGCCGGAAAACACAACACGTTTATGCAACGACTTAATATCAAAACAGAGATAAGATGACCCCAGTATGTGGCCTGCCTCCTCGAACGTGACGCTAAGTGAGGGTAGTACATCCACCGTTTGACCATATTCACAAAGAACCACATGGCGCGCGAGCAATGTGTTAAATGCCGTGAGAGCGCTTTCGTCGCGGATGCCCGCGAGTTGCAGAGAGTCGCCCAGTACCAATTGCATTAATGCAAGTGTGGCGGCCGTACAGTAAATCGGGCCACGATAACCCAGCGCGAGCAACTGCGGTAACCGGCCGACATGATCGAGGTGTGCATGAGTAATAAACACAGCCGCCAAACTATCGACATCGACATACGGCGTTAAGTCATCCTCTTGCGTGATACCCTGAAACGCACCGCAGTCGATCATCACCGTTTGTTGAGCGTTTAAATGCCATAGGTGGCAGGAGCCTGTTACCTGCCAAGTACCACCTAAATGTGTTAAATGGATTGGCCACTCGATGGATAGTTCACTCACAGTGTTTCGCCTTATTTACTTTTTTTGCATAGTGTAGCTTAGTTTAAGTGACTGACACGGAGATATAGCCGACATCGTGTGTAAGCCTGAGTTACTCGCATTGCG
>NZ_CAXGLS010000024.1:0-37199 GCF_964010655.1 uncultured Idiomarina sp. | reverse complement strand
TTTATTAACTAATGGCGAAATTGCCAACTGGACAACTAGGCTGACATAGTGGGCATGCTCTCGAGTTTTGGGGGCCCCACCACAATACAAACATCCTCTAATCAGCCGGTTGTCTGCGAAGTTTGTTAACTGCTCCATCTCTGAGGCTCCCTCAGTTCTCCGTCATAATTCCGCTAACAAGATCAACCCCTATACGAGCCTCATACTGAAGCTGAGCATTTTGATAACGTGATGCAAAGCCCTCTCTTAGTTTGGCAACTAACTTTAAATTTCTTTCGACTATTTTCAATTTCTTTGATTCCGGGCAAGTCTCCAAGAACTGCACAGCCTTTGCACCATCGGGCTCGATAAGAACAGTATCATGCTTCACAACAACGCCTTGTTCTATCGTCGGGCTACGCCCATCTTCAAATATGTCCAACGCTAAACGTATACCGTTATCTGAGATAAAAATAGTATTCGATTGCTGAGCTTCTTTTAACTTCTTTAACATCTTATCGGTTTTATTTGCTAACCTAATGAATCGCATAGGTCGGTGGGGAGTCATACGTTTTATAACTTCACCTGTTATTTGATTGGGAATGGTATTGCATCCAGGCGCGATACATAGATAGTATTCCTCAGTTTCAGTATCCCTTAAAACCACGCCCGTTGAGATATAGTCTGGCAACTGTTTTTCGGTACTCAACAGTTCATTAAAGGCGTGTAGAACATTTGCTCTAAAGTCGTTATCGATATCAATGTCGTGCCCAGTAAAGTTTTTATTTGCCGATTTTACAATGGCTCTCAAATATCTATGATGCCCATCGCGGTCTGGCTCAGCAGGAACAAACTGAGGTAAGTTGTCATCGACGCTGTTTGCAACTTCCTTCACAAAACGAAGCAGATCAGAACTCGTTCTTACTTTTTCAACCACATCATTTAACAGGCTCTCAAGCAGCTCGCTAGCCGACTCATCTCTCTTGTCCTCATGAACTCGCAAAACACCCCATAATGCCGCAATTTGTTCAGTAGAATCTTTAGATAACACTTTTTCCATCGACAAGTTTGCATCTTCAATCTGATTTTGAAGTTCTGATGTGACTACACGATAAAAACTGGGGTACCAACTTTCGAGCGCATCCTTAATTCTTTCCCAAACTTCCTCAGGAGTCACTTCTTGAGAATCATCTCTTCTCGTCTTCTCACAGAAAACTACAAAAATATCACCGGCTTGTAGCCAAAGCTCTTTGCTTCCATATACTAGAAGGCTCGACGGTTTTCGTTTGTTCTTATTAAATTTTGAGACTTCATTTTCTAATAGCCATTCAACGTGCTTTCTTTCAGGCTTCTCCAGGTCGCTCTCTTCACATGCTTGCTGCAGTTCTTGCACCAAACTGTCTATATCGTGATCACCTGTCAAATAATCAGCAACAATCTCAGAACTAACAATGTGACGCCATTCGTCTTGCCAGTCATCCTCATTCAAATTCCATGCTTCCAATAAGTAATCTGTACCTATCATTTCGGTCGCACTAAAGGTGCTACCTTTTAAAGTCGTCGCAACCTCATACCAGACGCTATCAAGAGGTTCTGCGGTATAAACTACAACCATATTCATATGTTTGCTATTGCTTAGATCCGCAATAAGATTTAATGAGCGCTCAGCAGGGTTCTGAGACTCTTGTTCCAAGTGGTAATCTAAAATAATTAGGTCACTTTTTCTTATCTTATCTTTGTCCAATTGGTCGGTTTGATTCTCGACATCACAAATGAGCTTTTTCCTATGGAAAAAGTCAACAAACTTTCTAGCTATATTAGAAGACATAAGCTCAGCCGAGGCTGTTTCTATATTCTTTTTAATTTCAGAAAGTTGATTTTGAAGATTGTTCTCTCCACTATCTTCACCCTGACCATTCGAGGTTGTACGCTGAAGACCGTCTAACGTCACAAAATACTTTTCAGTAACTTCCTCATAAGGAACATATTGGTCGTCTATGAGTAGCACAGATCTAACAGCATTATCTCTAAAAGCCTCTACTATTTTTTTTCTGTATGCTTGTGGCATTTATTTTATTTCCATTCCTTTAAACTGAATCACGAAGTTGGCTCCATCTTTTATTAATTTTTGTTCTGGTTCCATTGCATACCATATTCTATGGCGAGCCACAGCTAAATTTTGTTTTGATAGATACAAACCCACTCCGTTGCCGTTAGGTCTGCGGCTATAAAACAGCTGAAACAGTTTATCAACATCATCCACATCAACAGCGGGTCCATTGTTAGCAATAATTACTAAGTCGTTTATGATGCCTATTTTTATAATTCGATACTCTGACAAGCCAACCCAATAAAGCGCATTATTTAGGAGGTTAACAAAAACAGGAACAATCCTAGATTTTACATCAACAACACTCATACGTTGAAACTTATCACTGAATTCTACATTCACGTTTTGTAGTTCAAACTGTTCGTTAAAAAATGAGTTGATATAGGAAGCTATTTCTTTTCCTGTAATTGTTTCTCGATTCTGATACCCCGAAAGCTTCAAAGGAGTTAGGAACTTTAAATAGTTGGTGAATTGGCGGTGAGCTCTTATAGCATTCTTGAATCCGATTTCCTGTTTTGCACTGCTACTCATCGAATTCAATGAGCGGGTTACTGATCTTTCCTGTGAATGCAGCTCATGAGCAACAATCTCAAAGCTAATTCCTAATTGCGCGAGGCTTCTTATTTGATTTATTTCTTGCTCCGCTTGAGTTCGCTCCTCTTCGGCCATCGAAAACGCTGAGTCAAGATCTATACCTTGCTCTAGCTTGCTAACAGCTTGAAGGAAAGCCTCATACTTATAAACAAAATCATCCTCTAAGCTACGATATACAGAATCTAATGAGTTCAGCACTCTTACGGTATCACTATCATTCGAAACTTCATCTAGGATAGGTAAAGCCAACTCGCCATATTTTGCGCGATCCGAAACAGCCTCTTTACGCCACTGTTTTGATAATAAACTAAGACTATTTTCTACCGCATTTTCATATCTATTTAAAACTTTATTTAACGCAGACTCACCACTCTTGAACTTCCTTTCCGCACTCTCTATCGGTGTCAAGTGCTGAAGTTCAACTTCTGCTTGATTGAGTTTCTCTCTACAAGTAAGTAAAAGCTCACTAAGCTCTGCAAACAGATCTCTGTATTCGCGATATTTTTCTTCAAGATTAGGAGCCATTCTAGATGGCTTGTTAGGGGCTTTGAGTTCTGACTTTCGAGCTTCTAATTTATCAATTTTCGAGACTAACGAATCTAAATGATGTAACGATATGTCTATTCCTGAAACCAACTCTTGGTGTAATTCCCGAGTAATTTCCAATTGAGTCGACAATTTAGGTAGCTTTTCCTCGACTGCCTCTATAAAAGCCTTTTTTGTTGCTTTAGTTGAAGATTTTTGAGCTTTCTTTTTCTTTTTCCTTTCTTCGTCCCAAACTTTCTTTTTTTCTTGCCTAATATCCGATCTTCCACCAAAGTAATTATCAGCTAAGTTCAGTAAAAGGTTCTTAATTAACGTCTTCAGCTGTCTAGCTGATTGGTTGATTATAAAACCTTCTCTACCAGCCTTATCTTTAAGGTTCTGATTTTCTCGCTGATCTAACGATATTCTTCCAAATAACCTTCTAGCCGACCAAAAGTGTCGTCCTGCATGAGTTGCTCTCCGCTCTTCAATTTCAAAAAAATCATTATCGACCCGACCGTAAGGAAGAACACGCAGCCCATCTCTAAAAATCATCAGTCCCGAGTATTTTTCGGCTTGCTCCATAAAGAAATCATGTTCAATATCATCATGAGTTGAATTCGCAAGCAATTGCTCAAATGTCCCGAGTTCTACATCAAATGCGCCTGTTTTAGTAACGGCATCCATTCCTGGGCTTCTGCAAGGTATAACAACATTAGGATGCACCTCCCCAAATGCCGTAATCGTACCTCTAAACCAGCCTTTATCATCAATATTGCCAATTACCTTATGCTCAAGCTTTTCTAGCTCAACATAATTGAATACATCCGTGTATTTAAGTATTTCGATGTGATTACCATTAGTCCAGCCATTTTTATCACAAGCGGATATCTCATAATGAAAATCTATCGACTTCTCACTACTCTCTCTATTAAAAGGATCAACAAACGCCCTTAACGTATCGACAAGATCACGCCTTATGTCTTGATACTCAGTAGACTCTCTGTTTAAATCTCCGCGGTTAGTCAGTAATGCCAAGTCTCTATTCAAGTCGATTAAAAATAACGCAGTTCCGTGACCCTCTCCATCAAGTTTATCCACTTTATCTAACATTGGCTTCCAGCTCGCTATATAACCATCGACAAAGTTAAAACTTTCGCAAAGTTCCCTGACTTTTTGTTCTGTTGGAATGAACTCATCATTAGATTTTGGGTTTTTTCGATTTTCGAACGCTTCCTTTTCGTCCTCAGAAAATCGAGCCCATGCTCCACGAATAAATTCGTCGCTCTCAGTGGACGGATCTAACCCTAAGTTATTTAACATGTCCTGCTGCAATGAGTTACATATATCAGGAAGGCTGTTCGGATCATCGAACTCCTCCAAAGGAACCTTGATATCGTTTAAACCGAGGTAAGTATTTTCAAATAGACGCCAATCAATCAGTGCAGCTGAAAACTTCGAGTCCCGTTTCTTGGTAATAATTAGAGTTACTGGCGCTAAAAATGCAGTAGATAGGCGACCTATTCCTTTTTCGCCTTGAGTAGATCTTTCTGCTAAGCCGAATCTATCTTCGTAGGGAAGTAGCTTTTTCTTTGATTTTGTAGCAGTTCCAATAGTAAGCCAGCTCTCGCTTAATTGGTCAAAAGACATTCCGCAACCGTTATCTATGATAGCTCCGCATTTAATGTCTCCATCAAACAAATGTAAGGCGACGTCTCTTGCATATGCGTCATAAGAGTTCTTCCACAACTCACTAACGGCCGTTGGAGCATCAGCGATTTGGCCTTTACCAAGGTGATCGATCGTTCTGGCTTGCGCTTTGAATGAAACTGATTTTCTATTTGAGCTAGCGCTCATATCATCACCATAAACACATAGAGAATTAGACTTAAGAATAACAACTTAGCTAAATTATTAAGGTTTAACTTTTTGGGGTTAGCCAGCTACAATAACTTTGTATCAGCCTGCATCCCGATTTATTTCGTACTTTCTCAACTGAACAAACTCTTTAACTTGCTTTAATAGTTTCACCCCAAGTTCTATCGGTATAGCATTACCAATTTGCCTAGCCTGACTTATAAGGCCACCGGAAAAAGAAAAGTCGTCAGGGAATGTTTGGAATCTGGCCGCATGACGAAGTGTAATCCCGTGATTTTCCCAAGGATGCAAAAATCTCCCCTTTGAAGGGTTCATACATCCAGTCGTCATGGTCGGTCCAGGCTTAGTTAAGTATATCCTTCCATAAGTATCTTTGTGACCTTTGTACCCATTACTATGGCAATTAAGAATATCTCCGCTATCCTCCCTACCTCCATGTATAGGAGTTCTCGAGAATCTATCGACCATGTAATCTTTATGGTTCATATGGATGTTATTTTTATCTTTGCTTTTTAATTTCGAGCCAAACTCTAATGAATCAAATTCCTCACGTCCAATCACCTTTATTATTTCTTGAATAAGACTTATTGAATCTGGTTTTTCAAAAACTGTCGATGCATTTTTCCAAACTGGCTTAGAAGATGACTTCGGAGAGAAATGTGTTGGCTTTGGCGGCCACTCTAAGTCATCGACTCGAATATCATTTCTTACACCAAGAATGAAAACCCGCTGTCGGTTCTGCGGAACACCGAAATCTTTAGCGTTTATTTTTTCCGGCGAGAATACTTTGTATCCAGAACTATTAGCTAATTCAAAAAAACGAGTTAAAAAAGATTTATGTCGCTTCCATAATAGCCCGGGTACATTCTCAACTATAAATACTTTAGGTTTAAACGCTGAAACAAAGTCAAAGTACCTGAAAAGAAGCTTATTTCTTGGGTCATTGACACCTTGATCTTTGAATCGGTGTCGCGAATAGCCCTGGCATGGAGGGCCACCCATAAGGATATCCAACTCACCCGGCTCCATTCCTACATCTGCTAAAATGTTTTCTGGCTGAAGGGTATTTATGTCTGTTTCGTATACCTTTTCCTTGCAATCAACTCCATCGACAAAATTTTTCCGATAGGTATCACAAGCATCTTTGTCCAGTTCGACTGCAGCCTTTACGGTAATCCCTGCTTTTTTTGCGGCCAACGAAACCCCGCCAGCTCCGGCAAATAGGTCTACAGCTGATATCTCATCCACGATTAAGTCCTAAAACATATAAATATAATTACAGATGAATAGGAGTGTAACCGGCACAAGATCTCATGCCAAGAAGTAATTTCACACAAATGTCGTCGAATATAACCAATTCAGCCTAATTTGTCAGAGCATCGAGTTTGTAAGTGGTTGTGGAAATTACCTGCCCAGCGCTCAATACTAGCTTGACGTATTACCCCAGCTTTATCTGAAGCTTGATGAACTATAAAAAAGTGGCTCTCCTTACCAAATTTGCTATCAAAGTAGTCCTTCGGCCAACTCAACGACTTTTTAAGTAGTTTTATCTCAATCTCGGATAGTCGTTCGACTACTGCTTGCTCTGAAGAAGCCATAACCACTTTTGTTGATAGAGACTTAGCAGCATCCGAGGTATCAACTTCCATAAGATAAAACTGATTACCACTGACAGTCGCCCTGACCAATATCCAACACCTTGGCGTTGAATCGTCCCGCATTAGGTGCATTTTGCAGCGACCGACAGATGGCAGCTTTCTAAAAGCCAGTACCTCTACTTTGCATTGATGATTAGTAACTAACAAATCGAGCATTTTTGAAAAACTTTCGAACTTACTGGCGTACAGATGCATGTCACCTGTAGTTTCATCAAGACCATCCCATTCAGCACTGGGTAAGTCACCCATCGGAGATTGCTCTTCTGTACTAACTAGGCTAGATGCTTCGCCTCCCTCAGAACTATCGCTGGAACCAACTTTTTTCCTTTTTGTTGCTGTTTTATGAGTATTTACCGCCTTTGCAAATTCAACTTTCGTTTTGACTCCATCGATTTGCACAGGGTCATTTTCACCACTGGAATCTTGATCCTCATCTACTTCATGATTAGGCGGTCTGTAATCTCCACCACGGCCACCCCTTCCACCACTCAGTTCAGGTACATAGAATTTGGGACTAAAGAACTCAACGTCACTAGGCACATCTGTAGGAATATCTATCAATTCAGTGATTTCATAAACCAACAAGGTATTGGTCTCTGTATCTAAGTTTCCGCGAACTTTTAAATTAACTCCTTGAAGGGGAGGAGGCTCAAACTCAAAATGCCAAATCCTGTATGATCCCCGGTTAAAGCCAGATTCTAGCTGCATCTTACTGATGCT
Source organism: uncultured Idiomarina sp. (assembly GCF_964010655.1). Classification (NCBI taxonomy): domain Bacteria; kingdom Pseudomonadati; phylum Pseudomonadota; class Gammaproteobacteria; order Alteromonadales; family Idiomarinaceae; genus Idiomarina; species uncultured Idiomarina sp. The sequence continues at coordinate 29,735 of NZ_CAXGLS010000024.1, read as the reverse complement.
TTCGTATGAGAGCCGAGCATCATCATCTAGGAGAAGCCAGGCTAAGTAACGCCGGTAACCGGGATCTGAAAATACGTTATCCGGGCAGGTACTATTTGGGAGCACAGTAATGACTGCATGCTCTGAATTATTCACATCATGTTCTACTGAAAACTCATTCTGCAGTATTCCGTGCTCCATACACGCACGAGAGAAGTAAGCATTATGAAAAAATAACGCCCTGGCTAATTCAAACTGCGGTAAATACACTGTCATACCATCAGGTAAGGTTTTAACGAAAAAGCGAGACTTCCGCTCCTTTAGCAAATCTCGCTCTTTCGCAGGGCAGCTTTCCAGATCGGTTGTAGCCCATTTTTGTAAGTTATCGACAGTAAACTCTATCTCAGAACCTTGTCTCCGAAATGGTCGCGTGGGATTAATAACATTTTTTCTGATTAGAATTGGGGCTTGAGACAAAAGAACACTATCGCTGCCTCTCGTTTTCCTTGGGTAAATACTAAGATTTATTCCCCACTTACTCCCATCAGCTCGTTTAAATACTGAACCAATGCCATTTATCCAGGTGTTATCTTCGAACCCACCGAGCCTATCCATCGCTTACAATCCCATTACCTTAGAAAGAAACTCTCTTGCTTCTTCCGTTAAGCGCTCTTCACTGAGCCCTGCGCCACGCAAAACATACCATCGTTTAAGAGGTTCACTTTGTTTATGCCGCTCAATCGCCACGCATGTTATGCGGCGGATCTGATAATCCGAAATTGTTTCTGAGTATCTATTTAAAAACAGCTCACACAGGGGAAGCTTATATAAGTTTTTTTCCACCTTTGACTTATGATCCAACTGGTTGAAGTACCAATTCCTTGATCTTCTTGGGCTCTCCAGCTTTATCTCAAAGGTGTCACGAATGGATATCAGAGCCTTTAACAAGGCGCGATCAAATGAGCTCCAATTCACGCGTTTAGACAATACTGAACTTTTACACTTCCACTGTGCATTAAGCGACAATAACCAAGCTCTATCGTGGCGATACAGCCAAGTATAGTCACCTCCCGCACCTTCAAGGCGGGCTCTTTTCGTCCCTTTATTCTTTATCGCTTTAAGCCAAATTCTGCGTCGCTTAAGTATTGTTAACCTGTCCGCCTGCAGCATAAGACTGTGAGTAACTGACTTTCCCTGCTCATATGATTTGACGTCTTTAATGACGTCATTTAAAACAATCCTATCTCCGAGAAATGCATGTAATACGACAAGGTGCTCTAGGTAACTAAAGCTTTTCCTATGCTTTCTGAATAGGCTTCTTAGCCAGCATGTATCAGAGTCTATTAGATTAAGGCCAACGCTTTTCAACCAGCTTTCTGACCAATAGTTAGTGACTTTCCGAGCGACTTCTTCATGAACTATATTGCAGCCTCTATCGAATCCAAAATCACAAGCAAGCGCTTTGTAAAACAAACCCCATTGAATAATGGTTGGTACCGGCTGCTCAGGCAGGTTCAGAATCGATGCAATACTTGAATTCAAAACATAGCTCTGCCTGTTCGTTTTGCTTTGCGGCTTAAAAGAGCATAAGTTTAGGTCTGCGGCCGTATACACATGGCGCTTATAAGAAGTCCGTCTTACTGCTGTTTCCTTTAGCTCCCCATGAAGAGGGCAGTAATCCATACCCGCAATTTGCCAGTCACGACGCCAGAAGCATTCGCCAAATTGCTTCCATTGCTGTTCAATGCATTTAGGGCAATATCGTAAGTAGTAAGGTTGAGTGATTCGGGATGCGGCGAATCCTGACATTACATGTACCGAATGCACTTTATCGGCTAAAAGCTGCTTTTTCAGTTCTGTTCTGCGTGATTCGCCAATAAACAGAGCGTAAAGAGGAAATAGAGTATGTTTATAAAGCAAACTCTCTGGTTGAACGCTCAGCTCGTCTGGATATAGTTCCGCTATCTGCTCTAAGTGACCGTGTAAGTCCGACGTAGCAATGATTGTGTTCTTTCCAAATACTTCGTGTAAGAGTTCTTTAGGTGAGATTAAACCGCTGTGGATACCATAACGGGCTATCGTGCTATAGATAAGTTCATCGGGATAAGGAAGCGGAAAGCCGAGCATCTATCCCACCTGTTTTAACCTAGCTTCCATATCGAAAATATCACGGCCCACTGCAAGCTCACCATAAAACTGACTTTCTCGTTGTGAGTATTTAAAGCGTAAATCATCGGATGGAAGGGTGTGCCATTCTTTTGACTTTATTGTTTTTGCCTTCGGTTTGGACTTTTGCACTGCCGTAGGCTCTTGCTCCGTTTTATACCACTCGAGAACGATACGGGTTAGCTCCGGCAGCTCAAGCTCAGAATGTTCACTGAAAACTTTCTCAACCAGCGCCGGCAGCAAGTCAGATTCGCAGCCCATCGCCTGGAGCATATTATAAAGCCGTAAAGCTTTTTCATTATTGCCAAACGATACCTCTTTTTTCTTCTCTTCCTGCTCCTGTGCAATTAGGTTTCTGAGTTCAAGTAAGCGTTTATCTATTGAGGGTAAGTGTAAGTCCGAGTATTTCACTATCAAGTCAGCATCATTGCGTCTCAAGGCTTCAAGCATTGGATGAACAGGGATGAGCTCTTGTTCATAAACTTTTCGAAGTAATTCTGCGGTAATACGTTCAAGGCCCGTCGCTATTGCCCGCATTTGAGCCAATACAAAAATCTTCACGACGATATCTAAAACGCCTTGTGATAGGTCATACCAACAGTCTCGAACTTCGTCACTGAGCGTTTCATCTCTTCGCTCTAGCCATTGATAATTCCATAATTTATTAGTAAAGGCCTCCCATTCGCTCAGCCTTGGTTCTCCCGTTTTAGGGTGGTATCGGCGAGTGCCTCGTTGCATTGGTTCCCAAAACAATGAACCAAATCCAGCGCTTCTTCTCCCAGCCTGCAGCTCCATTTCAAAGATCGGCCTAGCTTTTGGTGTTCCAACTAATACAACCGGAACACCGATGACGTTTACCAACGCAACAAAGAACTCAAGCATAGCTTCCTTACTGACGGATCGCTTTAATCCCAAGCGCTGGACCTCGTCAATAACAAGAACACCCAAAGCTCTTTGAGTGGCTACTTGACCCATTAGCGAAAGCAGAACTTCGGTACTATGTCGTTTTCGAGCGTACTTACTCTCATAATTTGTCTGAAGCGTTCGATCGATCTCCTGGAAAAAGTTCAAACATAAGCTTTTAAGAGAGCCATCACTCGGGCATTCAATACGCAGGTAAGGGAGTTGAATAAAGTTATATTCCGGATGGAAAATCACCTCAGGATAAGTAGCCAGTATACGGTTAACCGTGGTGCTTTTCCCTGACCCTGAACAGCCTATCAGGGACAAACATTTAGCGGTTGAATTCGATTGTGAAAAACGAAAGTCACTCGTCGTCCCCTCCATTATGCGCTGATATCCCTCCTGCATTTTTTTGTTAAGGGAGCCGTCTGCGGGGTTACGACCAACGTAACCCGCCCGAATCATGATTGATAACTTTTCCTCTAACTGTAAATGCATTGATAGAGGTTGAAAAAAGTCATCCAACAAAGACGCTATGTTATGAGCTCTTTCTTGAGGCTCTGCAAATCGGTTTTCTTGGTCGAACCGGACTTTTCCGGTGAGGCTATTTCGAAGTGTTTTGCGATCCATTATCGGAGGCAGAGCTTCAATCAGCGGGTTGCCTTGATAGCGCTCAGGTTTAAGAGGCCTGTAAACCGCTGAAACGTAATTATTGGGTAGCGGCATTAATCGTCATCCTCAAAGAGTTCATCAATATAATCCGGATAATCAAGGTCAGGACTGCTCTCCTTAAGAGGGATAACATCAGCTGACTTCTTATCGGACGGAACATTTTTAGGTGTTTTGCTTTGACGCTCTAACTTCTTCTCATTCGACCGATTGTCATTTATCGCTCTTATTCGTTCGGCTTTCGGCCGATCAGAGCGAGCAGGGGAATCAGATACAGCCTGAGATATCTTATCAAGCACAAATTCTTCATGTTCTCGACGGCTTTCTTTAGCTGCTAACTTTGCTTTTGCAGCAACTTTCTTCTGCTCTTCTTGAAGTTGCCAAACATCCCAAAATGATGAGCCTCGGTATTGACGAGAAATTTCAGTCAGGCTGCACTTCCAGTACTTGTTGCTTCCTTTTTCATAAAAGAGATAAATACTGTCTGCACTCAACGGATCATATGCCGCCATCATCTTTTTAGGTCGTTTCACATCACGACCCCGGTGCGTCCAACCTAACCGGACGATCTCTGAAGCAGTATAATACAAGCCAAATAACCCAACACCGCGCTCTGAAAGCGTTACCTCACTCCTGGGAAGCAGTGCAATTTTAAGTGCATCACTATCAGTCTGGCGGAGACGCCCAGTACGATTTTGAATACCCCAGTTCCAAAGGTGGATGGGAGTACTCGGTAAGTCCGTTGGCATATCAACTTCACGATCGTATTTATCAAGTACCGCAAATTGATTGTGTTGCAGCACTGACGACAAAACAATTTGAGTGAAGTCTGTAATCGTTAACTTGGCATCAAGACGGTAATCTGAGCCTCCACGCTTTTTCACCAAATTACCGGTTACATAACCAGGAACAAACGGACCAAAAGATTCGTGCATTGTTTTAAAATGCCTTTCGACAATACCTTTGGCTTCGCCTCGATACGGTGGAGTATTTTCTATTCGCATAGAAAAGCTACTTTCTAAATTTTCAATCTGATGACCAAGTAACTCCCCTCTATCGGCCAGGAGGGCATCAGGCAAACCAATACATGGCCACTCATCGTCAGTGATATCAAAACCAAGCTCACGACAATAGTCTGACTTACTGCTTATCGCTACGTGCAATGCCTGAAGCGCAGCGGCGTATGAGGGGTTTTCAAAACCGATATAAAATCCTGCCACCATTCGACTGAATACATCGATAACCATGTAAACAACCGGACGACCAACAATATTGCCTCTGTCGGAATCAGAAACCAGATAGACATCCGCTATCGTCGCATCAATTTCATAACGAGAGCCGGGTCCCAAAGCTTGCGATGCTGCAGTTCCGTGTAACGGTCGTATATCTTTGCTGTAGTCTTTCTTCGATATCCTTTTTTGCAGCGCTTCCGTTTGATTATATTCTCGTTTATAGAAATGACGCAGCTGCCATAAGCTTGGTAGATTTTCCTCAGCAACATCCGGGAAATAGTTGTGATACATGGTTTCTAAGCGACGATGTGCATAGGGAAATGAATGTCCCTTGTCGCTTAAAATATACTTATCAATCGCTATCCGAAATAACCGTTCAGTTTGTTCATCAACAATTGCACCCGTACCTGGTGAATACTTACGCGGGCGGCCTAATTTTTTTCCTTTGGCAACACGCTTTTTTCCCTTGCCACCAGAATTCTTGTAGTCAGGCAGTAAGGCATTAGGTATTTGTCCCCGTTGCCAATATCTCCGCGCCAGTCGGTAAACCGTCTGCTTTGTCGTACCAAACCCACTAACAATTTTATCGACTACTGGTCCTCGCCTTTTCGGATTATAAAAGTCAGTTAGTTCAATCAAAGGCCTCAACACCGCAAAATTCTTATCCCGTTTATCACGGGCAACGGTTCCCTCGCCCGGCGATTCATATACAAGGTAGTTATACGGGTCGTCTATACGCTCAAAAGCGTCATCATCAATTGTCTTATAAATTTCGCTGATAAGAATTAACTCGGGCAGGGCTTTTTCATCGTCCAGACTTATCCAGACGAGCTGTTCATCAAGACTTTCGAGAATGCGAAAGCGCTCATCGTGAAACTTAACTACTTCATTGATTCGAAACACGATATGCCTCCTTGATAAAACCTAAGTCAGAGGCACGCAAAGCACCGACCTTTAACTTCGTTATGGGAGTAAAAATATCAAATTCAAAGTAACGCTTTGCCAGGAGGCGACGAACTTCGTACAGCGACTCACCGACATTCAAGTCATAACTGGTATCGAGCTTCTTACACAGTGAAATGATGGTTTGATTCGGGTTTTGCGTGAAATGATGTTGATAAAACTCTATCTGCTCAGACGCTAATTCATAATCTTCTTCTGAGCGGCCAGCAGGATATAGCCAGTTTACGTTTTTGCTAACTTCCTTGGGTATCTGATGCTCGGTTATTAGGTACCAGGGCACACCTTTATTCACCCAGTACCTGCGCTCCAACTCAAGTTTCTCAACCGTACGCTCATCATCTAGTGCACTCGCATACTTGGCCTGAAACACGAATCTTGGGGTTTCTTCATTCGACGAGTCGACTAGAAAATCACTCGACATGAAATGGTCAAAGCCATTTTGTGCTGGATGCTTAATACCTGCATCGGCAGCAAGTTGCTTAGTAAGGGTTCGGTCTAATGGGAACTGTTCACGTACTTGGGTAACATCAGGTAGCCACTCGAGAAGAAGAAAAACTGAGAGCTCAAGATCGGACAGTAGGTGATGGGTTCGTCTGGATTTGTGGCCAAATACGCGATGAACACGCCCAAGCGAGGGGAGGTCCCTAACAGTGAGCCAGGGCCGGTATTCTTGATTCTGACCGCTGCCGCGCCCTTCCTTTATCCATTTTAAGAAAGTTGCTTCGGAAATTAGGTTCTTCTTCGCTGCCATCACGAACCCCTGACTTAGACATTAACTCATATTAGTCAGTGAGTTATCGGTATGCAACTTTGCACTTTAACCTGTCATCAAATGGCTACACAAAAAATAGTTTTATTAAGTTTGAGGGTATTAGAAAACGAGGGTGTATTTATTCGAAAACTAAAATAAAATATTGACTTCTGGACGTTTATACAGTAGTGTGGCTCTGATTGGTTTTTTCCGATCAAGGTAGACTTTTACGTAATTTAGTAAAAGTCTTAAAATTTACTAACAGAAGGAAGAAAAAATGCTTTTCTTAGTAAACTTCTCAAAAACAACGTACCTGTAAGGAGGTAAATATGTCTGAAAATGACAGTAGTAACGAAGATTCGCATCAAGTTTTTCGCGTTTACAAAACTCAGGATAAAAATATTGTTGACAGCAATATTCCTGAAGAACTAGACACCCATCTAGAAACGCCGCGAATTGTATTCGTTAGAGATAAACATGTCAATAGTAGTTGGCAAAAACTATTACCAGCGACTAAAAATGACATTACAGCAAAACTGATAGCCTTACAACACTATCCTAAAAATTACTTTTCTTACGACATAGAGCTACTAACAAGCCTTGATCGTTCAAGTACGGTAAATGGAAGTGTTAGTACTGCGGCAGGGCAAACTGGGAGCGTTAATACCCCGTTTATTCTTCACGATCACGATACAAAGTGCCATGTGGCAGCGTTTGTTAATAGTGAGGGGCTTTGTCACGTATTAAGCGTTTGGCCATTTGATGAGTCAGACAGTAACGGTCAGGTTTACAATCGTAAACCCGAATCCGTTATGTCTAAAGTTGAAAGCTTATATGAGGCTTTAGTACTAGCCTAATAAGTAATGTTAGAACTGGAGCCGTGATGTTCAGCGCATCGCGGCTTTTATTTGTTACTTAAAGAACATCTAACTGGTTAGATGAGTTATCAGTACTGTTGCCTTTGGCAATCTGGTGTGGAGATAGCTTAAACGTAAACCCTCCAGCGAAAGCCATTTCAATAAGGCGATCAATACTAAATTGAGATACGCGCTGATTCTTCAAAAGGCTCACTTGCGCTTGAGTAATTCCTAACGCACTTGCAGCATCTTTTTGCTTCATATTTTTTACTAAACCATAGATAAACATCATCAAGTGTGACTTAAAGTTGGTTTTATAAAGCTCGACACTATCCATTCCCGTCTCAGAAATATGGACGGTTTTGCTACCTTGACGCGTGCGAGACACGTCAAACTTCGCAATATTACTGTGGCTTTCCTTTTTCTCCTGATCTCGTATCTCCGCGCTATCTACCACACATTTACTTGTGCCGTTTTTCATCCTAACTCTCCAATTTCACGCAGTTATTATTATTATTTAGCGAGTTTACAGAAGCTGACTCTCGCACTTGCGAGGTAGTAAAATTTACTATTAGCCAGCGACAAAAAAACCAGAGAAAAGTCTCTGGAAGTATTGACAGGTATAAATATATCACTACTCGAATAAAAAAGCCAAATTTTTTGTTGCCTTTTTATACAATCTTTTGTAAAGACGGAAAATTTTTCTGGAGAGTCTGGAGATTACGAGAACGAAAGTACCAGGAAAGCATTTAAGGCGGCAGTATTAAGAAGGAAAAACTAGCAATGATGGAGTAACAAACTTTATTCCTAAGTATGATTCTTTATTACTAGGTATGAAGCTTTATTACTCCACCACAGCCGTTGTTTAAAACGCAGTGACGGTTATTCAACCGTCACTGACTTCGCAAGGTTTCTTGGTTGGTCGACATCGGTGCCTTTAATGATAGCCACGTAGTACGACAACAACTGCAGAGGAATGGTGTACACGATAGGCGCAATGACCTCATCGCAGTGACAGACATTTAATACATTCATCGTGTCATCACTGGTGAAGCGTGCGTTCTTATCAGAGAACACATACATAATCCCGCCACGGGCGCGCACTTCTTCAACGTTTGATTTAAGCTTCTCGAGCAGCTCGTTGTTAGGTGCAACAACAATGACCGGCATCTCTTCGTCGATTAACGCTAATGGACCATGCTTAAGCTCTCCAGCTGCGTACGCTTCCGCGTGAATATACGAGATCTCTTTGAGCTTTAACGCACCTTCCATGGCTATTGGGTATTGATTACCACGTCCAAGGAATAGACTATGATCCTTGCTTGCAAAGTCGGGCGCTAGCGCTTCAATTTCAGCATCGAGTTCAACCGCTTCTTCGAGTTTAGCAGGTAAGGTTTGTAACGCTTTTACAATAGCGGATTGCTGTTGTTCGTTCATGCCACGGTACTTACCAATCGCAACGGTGAGCATTAATAGCCCCGTAAGCTGGGTAGTAAATGCTTTCGTTGATGCGACGCCGATTTCTGCGCCAGCACGCGTCATAAAAGCAAGATCTGACTCACGTACCATGGACGAGGTTGCGACGTTACAAATCGTCAGACTGCCTCGATAGCCCATTTCTTTTGAGAGACGAAGCGCTGCGAGCGTATCCGCCGTTTCGCCACTTTGCGAGATAGTCACAAGCAGACTGTTAGGGCGCACAAACGACTGGCGATACCTGAACTCAGAGGCTATCTCTACATTACACGAGATGTTTGCCATTGATTCAAGCCAGTATTTTGCCACCATGCCCGCATGGTAACTGGTACCACAAGCAATGATTTGGACATGCTCAACCGTCTTAAATAACTCGGCTGCACCTTCACCAAACGCATCATCAAGCACGGTCGTTTCGGATAATCGACCTTCCAACGCATTTCGCACCGCGATAGGTTGCTCGTGAATTTCTTTCAACATGAAATGGCGATACTGACCTTTACCGCCTGCATCGTAATTGACATCTGAATCAACGACTTCGCGCTCAACAGCTTCGTCAGCGCTATCATAAATTTTGATGTCGTTACGGTTGATATCGGCAACGTCACCTTCTTCGAGATAAATAAACTTGCGTGTTACAGGTAATAGCGCCAACTGATCAGAGGCGACAAAGTTTTCACCAATACCTACGCCAATCACTAGGGGACTTCCAGAGCGAGCAACAACCAAACGTTCAGGATCATTGGTATCCATTACGACCGTTCCGTAGGCGCCCTCTAATTGTCTTACAGCCGCTTTCAACGCATCAAGTAAGTCATCATGGGTTTTACGTTCATGATGGATAAGGTGAGCAATTACTTCGGTATCGGTCTGACTCACAAATTCATAGCCTAACGCTTGCAGTTGCTCGCGCAAAGTCTCATGGTTTTCGATGATGCCATTATGCACAACGGCAATTTCGTGTTCCGATAGGTGAGGGTGGGCATTTCTCTCTGTCACGCCACCATGCGTGGCCCACCGAGTATGTGCGATACCTATGGTGCCATCAACTGGACTCTCATCAATAGCGTCTGCTAACGCTTGCACTTTACCTGTACGCTTAATCGTTTGTAAGTGTTGAGATTTATCGATAACAGCAATACCAGCTGAGTCATAACCTCGATATTCGAGACGTTTAAGACCTTCTAATAAAATTCCGCTGACACGTCGCTCAGACGTTGCTCCTACAATACCGCACATAATTACTGTTCCCTTTTCTTTGGTCTTTCCCAACCATCTATGTTTCTTTGCTTACCGCGCGCAACGGCTAGTTGCTGATCTTCAACATCTCGAGTGACGACAGAACCTGCACCGATAGTCGCTTCTTTGCCAATTTTCACAGGTGCGACTAGTGAACTATTAGAGCCAATAAATGCACCATCACCGATTTCGGTTTTGGATTTGTTAACACCATCGTAATTACAAGTAATAGTACCTGCACCGATGTTTGCTTGTTTACCGATCTCTGTATCACCTAAGTAAGTTAAGTGATTCGCTTTTGAGCCCTCGCCGAGACGAGTTTTTTTCATCTCTACGAAATTACCAACAAGGGCTCCTCGCTCCATAATCGCGCCTGGACGTAGTCGCGCAAAGGGACCGACTTGGCAATCGGTCTCTATGTGAGCATCCTCAATATGGCTGTTCGCCTTAATAACTGTGTTTGCACCAATTTTAGCGTTTCGAATAACACAGTTTGGCTCAATAACGACACCATTACCAAGTTCAACATGCCCTTCAAACACAACATTTACATCTATTACCACATCTTCGCCAACAACAACCGAACCGCGAACATCAAAACGCATCGGATCCATCAACGTAGCGCCTTGGGTCATCAAGTCGCGCGCAACTCGTTGCTGGTAAGCTCGCTCTAAGCTGGCAAGTTGAATACGGTTGTTCGCTCCCTCAACTTCGTTTGTTTCACCTGGTTGAGTTGAGGCGATATCGACGCCTTCACTAGCTGCCATAGCAACAATGTCAGTTAAATAATACTCTTGCTGGGCATTATTATTATCTAATGCGCCCAGCCAGCGCTTAAGCGCATCACCGCTTGCTACCATGATACCGGTATTTACTTCGTTCACCTGAAGCTCTTCGTCGCTCGCATCTTTCTGTTCAACAATACCAACGATACGCTGTGTAGCCTTGTCACGAATGATACGCCCATAACCAGATGGGTCATCTAACTTCATTGTAAGAAGACCTAAGTCGGTGCGTGTAGCAACGTCGAGTAGTTTAGATAGAGTTTCCGGCGTTAACAGAGGAACATCGCCATATAAGATTGCGACTTTTTCGTCAGGCAGAAGCTCATCCATTACTTGTTGAACAGCATGCCCGGTTCCTAGCTGCTCCTTTTGTTCGTTCCACACCAAGGATGAGTCCGAAACGTGCGCTTTTAATTGCTCCCCTCCATGGCCATAAACTAAATTTATAGCGTGAGGCTTTAACACCTTTGCACAGTCAATTACGTGCTGCACCATCGGCTTGTGAGCAACCTTGTGTAATACTTTGGGCAGGCTCGAACGCATCCGTGTTCCTTTTCCCGCAGCCAAGATGATTACGCGAAGTTTCATATCTTTTACATCCTTAGTGTTATCGATTTGTTGAAAACGGACATATTCTACATACAAAAAAGGCCTTGTTGTACCAACAACAAGGCCTTTTGCGTAATTTTTTTCTAATTTTTAACGTCTAAGCTTACGAATAACTTCAAGTTGCGCCATCGCGCGTGATAATTCTGCAATTGCTTCAGCATACGACAAGTCAGAACCTGAATCCGCAATCGCTTCTTCCGCACGCTTACGCGCTGCTTCAGCTTCTTGCTCATCTAGCTCATGACCACGTACAGCAACATCAGCAAGAACAATCACTTGACCTGGTTGCACTTCAAGAACACCGCCGGCAACATACAGCAGTTCTTCTTGACCTTCCTCACTCAAAAAACGAACCATTCCTGGTTTGATTTTGGTCAGTAAGGGTGCGTGTCCTGGGTAAATGCCCAGTTCACCTTCGCTACCCGACACCTGGACCGTCTGCACAACGCCGGTAAACAACCGACGTTCTGCACTCACGATTTCCAGATTTAACGTTTGTGTCGCCATTTAAACCTCCCAGTTGGTTACAGGTTTTTGGCTTTTTCAATCGCTTCTTCGATGGTACCTACCATGTAGAAAGCTTGCTCTGGAAGATCATCGTAGTCACCTTCAAGGATGCCCTTGAAGCCAGCGATAGTATCTTTGAGCGATACGTACTTACCAGGTGCTCCTGTAAATACTTCTGCTACGAAGAACGGCTGTGATAAGAAACGCTGGATCTTACGTGCACGAGCAACGGTACGCTTATCTTCTTCAGATAACTCATCCATACCCAAGATAGCAATGATGTCTTTCAACTCTTTATAGCGTTGAAGTACTTCTTGCACACCCATCGCTGTGTCGTAGTGCTCTTCACCGATAACCAGTGGGTCGAGCTGACGCGAGGTTGAATCCAATGGGTCAACCGCAGGGTAGATACCCAGTGATGCGATATCACGGTTAAGTACAACAGTTGCATCCAAGTGAGCAAAGGTTGTTGCTGGTGATGGATCCGTCAAGTCATCCGCAGGTACGTATACGGCTTGAACCGAGGTGATTGAGCCTGTTTTGGTTGACGTAATACGTTCCTGAAGTACGCCCATCTCCTCAGCCAATGTAGGCTGATAACCTACTGCTGATGGCATACGACCCAACAATGCAGATACTTCCGTACCGGCTAGGGTGTAACGGTAGATGTTATCAACGAAGAACAATACATCGCGACCTTCGTCACGGAATTTCTCCGCGATGGTCAAACCGGTCAATGCAACACGTAAACGGTTGCCCGGTGGCTCGTTCATCTGACCATAAACCAATGATACTTTGTCGAGAACGTTTGAATCGTTCATTTCGTGATAGAAGTCATTACCCTCACGAGTACGCTCACCAACACCTGCGAATACTGAGTAGCCGCTGTGCTCGATAGCGATGTTACGGATAAGCTCCATCATGTTTACGGTTTTACCAACACCCGCACCACCGAACAAGCCAACTTTACCACCTTTTGCGAAAGGACAGATCAAGTCGATAACTTTGATACCTGTCTCAAGCAAATCGCTGGTGTTTGACTGCTCTTCGTACGTAGGTGCTGCGCGGTGAATAGACATACGCTCTTCTTCACCGATAGGGCCCGCTTCATCGATAGGCTGACCTAATACGTTCATAATACGGCCCAGGGTTTTCTTACCCACTGGAACCATGATCGGCTCACCGGTGTTTTCAGCGATGATGCCGCGACGCAAACCGTCGGTAGTACCCATTGCGATGGCACGAACAATACCACCACCTAGCTGCTGCTGAACTTCTAGCACTAGGCCTTCAAGGTTACCTTCGGTCACTTTCAATGCGTCGTATACTTTTGGCACTGCGTCTTGTGGAAACTCAAAGTCCACAACGGCGCCGATAATCTGTACGACTTTACCTTGACTCATGACTATTCCTCTAACTCTTCAATTCTTTTACCGTTGCCGCGTTATACCGCTTCGGCGCCGGAGACGATTTCCGATATTTCTTGCGTAATCGCTGCCTGACGAGCTTTGTTGTACTGCAGCTGAAGCTTATCAATAAGGTCTTCAGCATTGTCAGTTGCAGCTTTCATCGCAATCATACGAGCAGCTTGCTCACTGGCGAAGTTATCTACAACACCCTGATACACCTGGGTCTCAACATATCGACGAATAAGCGTGTCGAGAATGCTTTCAGGGTTTGGCTCGTACAAGTAGTCCCAGCTACCCGTTTGGACATTTTCGTCCTTTTCCGCTTGCGGCAATGGCAGCAATTGGTGAATGGTCGGCTCTTGTGTCATGGTGTTAACGAACTTGTTGTACACCACGTACAAGCGGTCGATTTTGCCTCCTTCAAAAGCGTCCAACATAATTTGGACAGAACCTGTAATTTCTTTAAGTTCTGGCTTGTCACCTAAACCCGATACTTGGGCTTGCAACTTACCACCAAAACGTTTGAAAAAGCCGGTTGCTTTACTTCCGATGGCTGCAAAATCAGCCTCAATGCCTTGTTCTTTCCACTCGTTTGCGTGTTTTACGACGGCTTTAAACTCGTTAGAGTTAAGACCACCACATAAACCACGGTCGGTAGAAATCACAATGTAGCCCACACGTTTCACTTCGCGTTCTTCCATAAATGGATGACGGTACTCAATGTTTCCGCGTGCGACATGACCAATCACTTTGCGAATGGTGTCCGCGTATGGACGACTTTCATCCATACGTTCCTGCGCCTTTTTCATTTTTGACGCAGCCACCATCTCCATAGCGCTAGTGATCTTCTGAGTATTACCGATACTCGAGATCTGTGTCTTTATCTCTTTACCGCTGGCCATGATGATTCTCCTTTAACTCAACGACAAATGGCCGCTTACTAGCGGCCACCGCCAATTACCATGATTGCGTTTGCTTGAATTTCTCAAGTGCCGCTTTCAATTGGCTATCGATGTCGTCGTTATAGTTTCCGGTTTTATCAATTTCAGCCATCAGCTCAGAGTATTCGCTCGCCATGAATGATTGTAGAGACTCTTCAAAATCCATGATTTTGTCGATAGCCACATCTTTCAGGAAGCCTTTCTCAACGGCGTAAATTGATACAGCCATTTGAGCCACGCTCATAGGCTTATATTGCTTCTGCTTCATCAACTCGGTGACGCGCTGGCCATGCTCAAGTTGAGCACGAGTCGATTCATCAAGGTCAGATGCGAACTGAGCAAAGGCTGCCAATTCACGATACTGAGCCAAGGCTAGACGGATACCGCCGCCCAACTTCTTGATGATCTTAGTCTGTGCAGCACCACCAACACGAGAAACTGAGATACCCGCGTTAACCGCTGGGCGAATACCTGAGTTGAACAGGTCAGTTTCAAGGAAGATCTGACCGTCAGTGATTGAAATCACGTTAGTCGGTACGAACGCAGATACGTCACCCGCTTGTGTTTCAATGATAGGTAATGCGGTCAAAGAACCTGTTTTACCTTTCACTTCACCGTTGGTGTACTTTTCTACATAGTCAGCGTTGACGCGAGCAGCGCGCTCAAGTAGACGCGAATGTAGATAGAAAACGTCACCAGGAAATGCTTCACGACCTGGAGGACGACGCAGTAGCAATGAAATTTGACGATAAGCAACTGCTTGCTTCGACAAATCATCATAAATAATTAATGCGTCTTCACCGCGGTCACGGAAGAACTCACCCATAGTACAGCCAGAGTATGCTGACAAGTACTGAAGCGCCGCAGATTCAGAAGCAGAAGCGGCTACAACAATGGTGTTTTCCAATGCGCCGTGCTCTTCCAGCTTACGAACAACTGCAGAAATCGTTGAGTTTTTCTGGCCGATTGCGACGTAAACACATTTAATTCCAGAGTTTTTCTGGTTGATGATTGCGTCAACTGCTAAAGCCGTTTTACCGGTTTGACGGTCACCAATGATCAACTCACGTTGACCACGACCGACTGGGATCATCGAGTCGATTGATTTGTAGCCGGTTTGTACTGGCTCATCAACAGATTGACGATCGATAACACCCGGTGCAATTTTTTCGACAGGCTCGTAAGCTTCCGCTTCGATAGGACCTTTACCGTCGATAGGTTGACCAAGCGTGTTAACTACACGGCCAAGCAACTTGTTACCAACAGGTACTTCAAGAATACGACCCGTAGATTTAACTTTTACACCCTCTTGCAAGTCAGCATAAGGGCCCATTACAACCGCACCAACAGAGTCACGCTCAAGGTTCAGTGCGATAGCGTAGCGGTTTCCAGGAAGCTCGATCATCTCACCTTGCAAGCAGTCTGCAAGGCCGTGAACGCGAATGATACCGTCTTGTACAGACATGATGGTACCTTCGTTGCGCGCTTCGCTGGTGACTTCGAACTTCTCAATACGCTCTTTGATTAGTTCTGCGATTTCATTTGAATTCAGTTGCATGCTCAAGTCCCCAATTAGGATTGCAGTGCATAGGCAAGACGTTCTAGCTTGCCACGCAGTGAACCGTCAATCACGGTATCGCCTGCTTGAATGGTTAATCCGCCAATCATTGACGCATCTACACTGCAGTTCAGCTTAATTTTGCGTTGCAAACGTGCTTCGAGTGCCTTAGAAAGCTCAGCTTGCTGAGCATCCGACATTTCGACCGCACCCGTTACATCTACGACAATTTCCTTTTCGTAATCAGCACGGAGCACGTTAAATTGTTCCAACACCGCTGGCAGGGCAGTTAAACGTTCGTTTTCTGCCATCACCTTGATAAGATTCTGTGCTTGTTCGGTTAATGCGTCTCCGCAAACACCGATAAACACCTCACTCGTGCGACCAACGGTAGCAGAGCTACTCAAAAAGCTCGCCATACGGTCATCTTGCGCCACTGAAGCGGCAAAAGACAACATCTCGGCCCACTTATCGAGCGCTCCTTGTTGCAAAGCAAAATCAAAAGCTGCTTTTGCGTAGGGGCGAGCGACAGTAGTCAGTTCTGACATAAGCTCAAACCCCTTGATTAAAGTTCAGCGACCAGTTTTTCAACGATGTCGCGATGAGCGTTCTCATCAATCTCACGCTCGATAATTTTCTGAGCACCAGTCACAGCTAGAACAGCGACTTGCTTACGCAACTCTTCACGAGCACGATGGCGTTCAGCTTCGACTTCCTCATGACCAGACGCGACGATTTTCTCGCGTTCTTCGTGACCACGCTGAGTTTCGTCCTCAACGATTTTTGCGCCACGTTTCTTAGCCTGCTCAATGATTTCAGCCGCTTGCTGCTTCGCCTCTTTAAGCTGTTCAGCGATGTCTTCCTGGGCTTTTTCTAAATCTTTTTGAGCACGTTCACCAGCACTAAGCCCGTCAGCAATTTTCTTCTGACGTTCTTCAATTGCCTTGATGATCGGTGGCCACACGAACTTCATGCAGAACCACACGAACACGGCGAACGCGATCGTTTGTCCAATTATAGTAGCGTTGATATCCACAACGGACCTCCTTTATTTGGTGACCGTCGAATCGCGCTTAGCCTGCTACCTGAGTTAAGAACGGGTTTGCGAATGTGAATAGCAAAGCAACCGCAACACCGATCATAGCGATAGCATCGATAAGGCCCGCAACGATGAACATTTTAACTTGTAATTGAGGCGCTAGTTCTGGTTGACGAGCGGCCGCTTCCAAGAATTTGCCACCCAACATACCGAAGCCAAGCGCTGTACCTAGTGCAGCAAGACCGATCATGATTGATACAGCGATAGCGGTAAAAGCAACTACAGTTTCCATTGATATCTCCAATTTTCAGTAGATTAAAGTTAAAAAATAAAAGTAAGACCAAACTTAGTGTTCAGATGATGCCATGCTTAGATAAACAATGGTCAACATCATAAAAATAAATGCCTGCAAAGTAATAACTATGATGTGGAACGCCGCCCAGATAAAGTGCGCTGGTAACTGGAACAGCCCCATCATGGCAATCAAAATAAAGATCAATTCACCGGCGTAGAGGTTACCAAACAAACGCAGTGCCAGCGACGCCGGCTTAGCGAGTAGCGTGATACTCTCGAGCACAAAGTTCACAGGGACAAGCGCCCAGTGATTAAATGGCGTAAACGTCATTTCTTTGGCAAAGCCCTTGATGCCTTTGTATTTAATCGAATAGATAATGATCAAAGCAAAAACACTTAAGCTCAGTGCGAATGTAGTATTCAAATCGGTGGTTGGCACCACTTTGAAATACACGTCATGAGGATCATTAACAAACCCTAGCCAATAGCCCGTGTACATAGCTGCCGTAGGCAACCAATCAACAGGTATTAAGTCCATCAAGTTCATCAGGAAGATCCAGACGAAGATGGTTAACGCTAAAGGTGCAATGAGTTTATCTTTGCCGTGGAATGACTCTTTGACGCTGTTATCGACAAACTCGACAACCATTTCGACAAAGCATTGCCACTTACCAGGTACCCCCGCAGAGGATTTTTTGGCTACTCTGCGGAAACTCCACAGAAATAGCACACCTAGTAACACGGACCAGAAGATAGTATCGACATTTACCGCCCAGAATCCTTCACCAACCGTCCAGTTTTGAAGGTGGTGTTTGATATACTGAGTCGGAGTTTGCTCTCCACTTACCATGTTGTTTCCCAGTTACGTTGATTTTAAAAACAAAATCGGTGCAATCCACTGTGCAACAACGGCTAGAATAAAGCCGGTTAATAACCACAATGCATTAGAATTTGTAAGCAGTAAAACTAAACTCAGTAGTACTGCTGTAAGTACTAGCTTGACGCCCTCACCAACAAAAAAACTTTTGACCACTTGTTGGTTGGCACGCGCGCCCGCATATCTAAACGCTATCCAGCCAAACAGCGCGTTGGGAATCAGTGCCGAAAAACTCCCCAATAAAGCGGCTAATGCAGCATCTGTTTGGCTCACAAGAAAGGCCAATAAAGCAGTGCACAACGACACAACTAACTGACTCAAAACCGTTTTTCGTGCTAGTTTTTTTCCTGCCAAAGCAAGGGGCTGAGTCACTATTGAACCTTTCTTCAAAATTTGGGTGTTGACCTATTTTTAAACAGGCGCAAATAAACTCGCGCTAGTATAAAGATCTGCCCGCTAAATGCAAACAAATTTGCCTACAGCCTTTGAGTTTAATGCTACTTAACATACCCGTTACAAATGTGACAAGGGTCTTATTTTATGTGCGCTAATATGCCATCTAACTCATCTAAGTTAGTGTAATTGATAACGACTTTTCCTTTACCTTTTCGGCCATGATTGATAGCAACTTTTGCGCCCAAGCGCTCTGATAAGGATGCCTCAAGGCGTTCGATATCAGCATCAGGTTGAGGTTTGTCTTGTTGTTTGGGAGGTTCAATGGTTTTGCGAACCAATTTTTCAGCTTCGCGCACCGTCATATCTTTTGCAGCAATATGCTGAGCAACGCTCGCTTGCTGTTCACCTTCGAGCGCTAATAATAATTTAGCGTGCCCGAGTTCAATATCGCCACGTTCAAGTAGCAACTTAACGCTCGCCTCTAAATTATTGAGGCGCAAAAGATTAGTCACCGTAGTGCGAGATTTACCAACCGCTTGCGCGACGTCTTGATGTGTCATATTAAATTCATCAAGTAGTCGTTGGAGTGCCGTTGCCTCCTCCATCGCATTAAGATCTTCGCGCTGGATGTTTTCAATTAAAGCAATCGCCACGGCAGCTTCGTCTGGCACGTCTTTTACCAAGCAGGGAACCAATTCAAGCTTAGCTAATTGCGCGGCTCGCCAGCGGCGCTCACCAGCAATGATTTCATATTCATCGTCTGCGATGATACGCACCACGATAGGCTGAATTATACCCTGTGCTTTTACCGAAGCAGCGAGATCTTCAAGTGCCTCAGGAGACATATCTTTACGCGGTTGATAACGTCCAGGTTGCAGTTGCTCGATAGGTAGCTTTTGAAGTTCACCTTTAACCAACGTATGCTGCTCATCTTCCACGGGTGGCTGATGACCATCTTGGCGTTGTTGACTCGCCGAATTGCTTGTCAATAAAGCGTCTAATCCACGACCTAAACCACGTTTTTTCGGCGACATATATTTATTTCCTCAAACCCTACTACTCGTTTTTATGAATTAACCGATTGCTGCTCTTTTTCCAGCTTTTCAGCTCGCCGGATGATCTCTCCAGCAAGTGATAAATAAGCTTTTGCACCAGTTGATGACTTATCATAATACATGGCCGGGGCACCAAACGAAGGGGCCTCAGCCAACCGTACGTTACGTGGAATAACCGTGCGATAAACTTTTTCACCAAAATGTTGCTTAAGCTGTTCTGATACATCATTAGCTAAGCGATTACGCGGGTCGTACATCGTACGCAGAATGCCTTCAATTGTCAGGCTTGGATTAACCACTTCAGCAAGCTGTCGGATTGTCTCCATTAACGCAGTCAGTCCCTCTAATGCATAATACTCGCACTGCATCGGTACAAGAATAGAATCGGCTGCTGCCATCGCATTAACGGTCAACATATTTAAGGAAGGAGGGCAGTCGATAAAAATAAAGTCATAATCGTCTTGCACGCTCTTAAGTGCGTTTCGAAGCCGTACTTCGCGCGCAAAAAATTCCATTAATTTGATTTCTGCGGCTGTGACATCAGAGTTTGCAGCGATAAGATGATATTTGCCGTTAGTATCGGTAACAACCACTTCTTTAATGGGTTTTTCGTCCACTAACAATTCATACACGGTGCTATCGACTTCATACTTATCAACACCGCTACCCATAGTCGCATTGCCTTGAGGATCTAAATCAATGAGTAGAACTTTACGCTTGGTTGCAGCCATGGATGCAGCCAAATTCACTGCGGTGGTCGTTTTGCCCACGCCGCCTTTTTGATTAGCTATCGCAATAGTTGTAGCCACGGGTGCATCACCTCTTATTATTAATGGGCGTTAATTGGACGGATAATAACCATGTGCCGCTCGCCTTCCAAGCCGGGCACCATCAATCGGTTGATTTCATCAATACCGTATTGGGTGTCAAGGTCAGCTATCTCTTGCTCTGGATACATACCTTTGAGCGCATAAAATCGCCCTGACGGCTTTGGTAAATGATGACACCATGAAAGCATATCATTAAGCGAGGCAAAGGCTCTACTCAACACACCGTCAAAATCGTGTAAGCGACTATCATAAGCTTCTACTCGGCTTTGTACGGCAGTTACATTCTCGATATTAAGTTCATGACAAACTTGCCTGATAAAGCGAATTCGTTTACCTAAGCTATCTAACAATACGAATTCACAGTGTGGCATACAAATAGCCAATGGCAAGCCAGGTAAGCCCGGACCTGTGCCTACATCAATAAATTGCTCGCCTTTTAAATGTGGCATTACCACAAGGCTATCAATGATATGCTTAGTAAGCATTTCATTTGGATCACGGACTGATGTCAGATTATACGCTTTATTCCATTTATCCAGCAATTCAACCAGTTGCACAAGTTTAACCACTTGTTCATCTGACACTGTGCCACGGACAGAATCATCCGTTTGTGCAAGTAACCTCTCTAATTTTTCTTTCAAACTCATCCCTTACGCGCTTTTTCTGAGCAAACCTTGCTTTTTAAGATGTACGAGCAGCATTGATATCGCCGCGGGCGTAATACCTGAAATTCGAGCAGCTTTACCAACGGTTTCAGGTTGGTGTTGGTTCAATTTAGCAATCACCTCGTTAGAGAGGCCTTTGATGCTATTGTAATCGAACTGATTCGGTAACCGCGTGTTTTCATGACGTTGTTGTTTCGCAATCTCATCTTGCTGACGCGAAATGTAACCCGCATATTTAGTTTGAATCTCTACTTGCTCGGCTGCAGCTGAATCACTTAAACCCGGCGCAAAGAACGGTGTTTTAACCAACTGCTGATAGTTTACTTCTGGTCGACGTAGTAGCTCCTCACCACTGACCTCTTTTGTTATCGGACTTTTCACAAAGGCGTTAATACTATCAATTTCTGGGTGATCTTTATGAACCCAAGTGCTACGCAAGCGCTGCTTTTCTTGCTCGATAGCTTCCATTTTTAAATTAAACGCTTGCCAACGCTCATCATCAACCAAACCAAGTTCACGACCTTTTTCAGTTAAACGAATATCTGCGTTATCTTCACGCAGTAACAAGCGGTATTCGGCACGCGATGTAAACATACGGTAAGGCTCTTGTGTACCCAAGGTCGATAGATCATCAATGAGTACGCCCATGTAAGCTTGATCACGACGAGGAGACCACGTTTCTTTATCTTGAGCTAAACGTGCTGCATTTAGGCCAGCTATCAAACCTTGTGCACCTGCTTCTTCATAACCAGTGGTGCCATTGATTTGACCAGCAAAAAACAAACCATTAATCACTTTAGTTTCCAGTGACTGCTTGAGATCTCGTGGATCAAAATAATCATACTCGATCGCATAACCAGGACGTGTAATCACAGCATTCTCGAAACCACGAATTGACTGAACCAATTGCTGTTGAACGTCAAAAGGCAAACTCGTTGAGATCCCGTTGGGATACACTTCAAACGTATTGAGACCCTCAGGCTCTACAAATATTTGATGCGAAGTTTTGTCCGCAAAACGGACAATTTTGTCCTCTATTGAAGGGCAGTAACGCGGTCCAACACCTTCAATCTCGCCCGAATACATGGGTGAACGATCAAGTCCTGAACGAATCACATCATGAGTTTGCTCATTGGTATGTGTAATATAGCAAGGGATCTGTTGAGGATGATCAGCGCGACTTCCTAAGTAAGAGAACACAGGTGTTGGTGTGTCACCGGGTTGTTCTTGCATGACTGAAAAATCAATTGAATGACTTGCAATACGAGGTGGAGTACCTGTCTTCAAGCGATCAACACGAAGTGGTAACGCACGTAAACGTTGTGATAGGGCATTTGCTGGTGGATCCCCTGCACGACCGCCTTGGTAATTATCTAAACCAATATGGATCCGACCACCAAGGAAAGTGCCCACTGTAAGTACGACTGCTCGAGCATGGAATTTGAGCCCCATTTGGGTCACTACACCCGTCACCTGATCATTTTCTACGATCAGATCGTCACAGCCTTGCTGAAATAACGTTAAGTTAGGTTGGGTCTCCAACGCATAACGGATTGCTTGCTTATATAGTTGACGATCGGCTTGCGCTCGCGTAGCGCGCACCGCAGGGCCTTTCGACGAGTTCAATGTTCTGAATTGAATACCTGCTTTGTCAGCGGCTTTTGCCATGATACCGCCGAGTGCATCGATCTCTTTGACCAAATGCCCTTTACCAATACCACCGATCGCTGGGTTACATGACATTTGTCCCAACGTATCAATGTTATGCGTTAGCAATAAAGTACGCGATCCCATGCGTGCTGCGGCGAGCGCTGCTTCGGTACCTGCATGTCCACCACCGACGACGATGACGTCATAGGTTTGGGCGTTATTTTTCAACATTCAGAACAACCTCGATGAAAGGAGATAAAGATAAAACTGATCATCATCAGTGAACCGCGTATTTTAACGCGTTTTGGCTGTGATCGAAACGGTTATTTTTTATTCAGACTGTAAAGCTATGCTCGATCAATAAAGATCAGTAAAGGATCTTTATTTAGATCTTTATTATTGTTTCTATTAGGATCGCTTTTTCTGTGAATAGATCGCTACAAGTCTTATTTTTACTGCTTTTTAGAGCGATCAAAACATGTGAAAAAGATCCCTTAAACTGCGATCATAGATCGTGGATAACTAGGGTGTTTATACACAGCTTGAGTTATCCCCACAGTTATACCCAATTCAATGACAGCGCTTATGTCTGCTTATCCTTATTTTGATCACAAGTAAAAAAATTTGTGTATAGAACTGTGGATACGATCACGTGATCGTGTTGCAAACCCCATAAAATACGCGATCAATCTTGTGGGTATGATCGCAATTTATCGATCAATTCAGTAACCCATTTTGATGCTTTGTCTTCAGGATCATCTTCCATCATGTCGATCTCTAACCGTTCAAATAGTCGTGTGGCATTCAAAACGCTGAGCTTTTTATCGCAATGTCGACCGGCTTCACAAAAAGTGTCATAACAAGATTCACCGATGGCACAGACCGCATAGCTAAGATCAGGCAATAAAGGGGCATTCGTAGAAGCGATGACATCATAGAAATCAAGCATTGAATCGGCATAGTCGCCTGCTCCGTGAGTGGCTAGGAAGATCAGCCAAATACCTGATTTGGGTAAATCATCGAAAGTGGGTTCGTAATGCATCTGGGTAGAAAGATCATGACTTTCTAGAATTTCTTGAACGTGGTCGGCTAACGCTTCTGTGTTGCCCGACGTGGTGCCTACCAATATATGTATCGTATTCGTCATCGTAAAATGCTTAAATAGTTGTGACAGATACTCGTATTGTACAGGAGTGAAAAACCATGCGTGCAATTTATCTATTCGCAGTTGTCATATTGAGTTTGCCTATATTTTCCACGGCCAAAGGTATTGAGACTGCAAAGCAAGTTGAACAGAATTTGTGGGTAATGGGAATGCCTCGTGAGGAGGCTATTGAATACTTTTCTCAACAAGGCGGCGATATCGTAATCAGTCTGTTGTCTGTACCAGAACAATCACAAACAGCTGAATCGACATGGGTAACAGAAAACGGCATGGCGTTTTACCATGTTGCAATTCCAGGCGCTGATGGTTTGACACTCGCAAAGGTGCGCCTGTTGGATAAAGTGTTACTTGAGCATAAAGATAAAAATGTGCTCGTGCATTGTGCATCGGGTAATCGAGTGGGTGCTTTGTTTGCACTGCGTGCAGCGTGGCTCGATGGAAAGGAAAAAGACCTAGCGCTCAAAATAGGGCGTGAGCGAGGTTTAACCTCGCTCGAAAAGACGGTATCAGAGATGCTCGCGCAATAAATCTGGTTGGCGATTCGGAGTAAAGATCTCGATCCAGTAGCCATCGGGATCTTTAATAAAAGCAATGCCTTTCATGTTGCCATCATTAGGTTTTTTCTGGAATTCAACGCCGAGCTCTTCAAAGCGCTCGCAGGCGGAGTCAATGTCGGGCACGGCAAAGCCGATATGACCAAACCCCTTTGGCTCTTGGTTACCGCTGTGATACGACACGTTGTCATCGTTCTCATCTCCCCAGTTATGCGTAAGTTCTAGCATGGCGGGTCGGCCAAAGGTTTGAACGATGCGTTCATCGTGATCGGTTGACCAATGACTGCGTTCTTCGGGCGAGATTGAGGCCATGAAATAGAGCGTGAACTTCATCTCAGGGAAGTCCAAACGCTTGATAAGCGTCATGCCGAGTACCTCTGAATAGAACTTTAAAGTACGCTCGGGATCTTTAATACGAAACATCGTCTGATTGAAAACAAATTTGTGGGTTGCGGGATCGTGATGTTCTGATAACCCCTTAGCTCTGTCAAAATGACGACTCATGGAATGCTCCTAAGACAACAATGTGTGAATTACTAGAAATTGGGAATAAGACATTAAATTTCAAGCCAGAGCCCGAAGCTCGTTGGTATGTATACATGGTTGAATGCGGTGATCGATCACTTTACACCGGTGTCACTACGTGTTTAGAACGACGCATTCGTCAACATAACGGCGAGTTAAGTGGTGGGGCTCGCTATACACAGAGTCGCCGACCAGTCGTGTTGAGTTGGCGTCAGGGGCCTTTTTCTAAAACTCGTGCCTGTCAGCTCGAAGCTCAATTGAAACAACTCTCGCGTGCAGATAAACGAAAATTAATTAGTCTGTAACCGGTCGTTCTTTTTGACACTGCCAACATTCTTCAAATGAGGCAGGATTAAGCTCACCACATGCAGGACAACACCATTCTGCGTTATTAGCGCTATTCTGTTCATAGAGACTGAGAATATGTTTCGCGGCATCGTAAGCTTCTGGCATGACGTAGATGGCCGTTTCGATAGCGTCAGCAGGTAACTCGCCAACGCCGCCGGCACTGGGATTATTGGGAACGTGAACCTGAATTCCCTCAGCACGCAATAACCCGCCGAGTAATTCGGCCTCTATCGGGCTACTGGCGCGGTAAATCTTTATCCATTGATCGCTCATGAGACACCATGACTTGTTGATAACGTAATAACCAACTTATCACGCTTTTATATGATGCGTGAGTTTTGTCAGCAATTTGTATGAGTTTGAATAGTCGGTGGTAAAATCGCGCCCGATAGCGACGCCGTCGAGAAGCGGATGCCGGTGTTTGGCCAAAGGCTTCAAGTTCATGGGCAATTGCGATAGTTAACGCATGTTCACGACGAGCGAGATTGGTTGGATAGAGCAGTTTGTAACCAAGCATCGCTGTGATAGGGGCTAACACAACAGCAAGCGCAATACTCACCGAATTAAATACCTCAAAGCTGTACGGTATTACCGGCTGCATCAACAATAGAAAGACCAGAATAAAGTCCATGCTCCCGTTAATCGTACGGTGATGGGATAAAGGAAACGCGGCGATAAACATTATAGGTAGGAGTGACATTACCATGGCGCCGGTACTTTCTAGATAAGGCCATATTGCCGCATGAATGACTATCGAGAGTAATGCGCCTGCACATTGACCGATGAATACTGTTTTCATTGTCTTAGCAGGGTTATCTGTGGTGGAAAACAGCGTTAGCATGATGCTTGCGCCCAACAACAAAAAGGCGACTTGGAACCACTCGGTATACCACCATAAAGCACTGATTAATCCCATGATGACCATGGTTCGAATACTGGCCTCGCGTGCACCTATCCAGTCACGGTGAAGCAACGATAGCGAGCGGCGTGTCGAGGACGCCGCGCGACCGGAATCACGAAATGAAAGACGCTCGTCACAGGCCTCAATAAATTCATCAAATGCACTGCGTAATGGTGACTGTCTAACGCTCAAAGAGGCGTTCTTTAATGCGGCTAAAATATCTGAGCGTTTCGCATTTTGCCGGAGTAAACTTGCTGCATCAAGTAAGTGCTTACTTATCTCTTGGTTGGCTTCAAGTGGCAAGAAATAAATCTGAGCCAACCACTCAAGTTGGCTATTAATAACCTTTCTTACCAGTCGAGCGGATTCATGTGCTGCAGGAGAACCCGTACCATGTTCGAGCAATTGTGCTTCAATTTGTGCTAGTTTCGATAGCCGGTCATCAAAATTAAGGAGTGCTTTGTCTTGCTTACTGAATAATTGTGCTACATTTTCTAGAGAAATAATGGTTTCGCGTCGCATTTGGTTGATAAGGCTTTGCTCCGCGCGTTTGTAGGTGAATAACCAACCTACAACCAGTGCCATCATGACACCAACAAATACCGTTAATAACCGGTCGATCCCCAAAGGCAAGAGCGCATCAGGGCTGCGGCTTAGCAAAGCAACCATGGAAGCAGAATAACCCGCCAAAATAGTGCCATAAGACACTAAGCCATGAATTAGATTACCAAGATAAACACAGAGAGCGACCCAAAGTGTAAGACCCATCGCGACAGGCAGTATTTGATGATCCGCTGTCACCACTAAAATCATACCAAACAAGGTTCCGATTAGAGTGCCTAGCGCGCGATATGCGCCTTTTTCTAACAGCAGTCCGCGAGTAGGTTGCGAAACAGCCCATACGGTTATAGCGGCCCACTGTGGGTGTTCTAATCCTAATGCCCAGGCTATGATCAATGATAAGCAGGCAGCCAACGCAGTCCGCAATCCAAAGCGGAAGCGAATATAGTCAAAACCGAGTTTAGCAAGCGGCTGCCTCACAAGCTCCATAAAGTCTATTTACCGATGCAGAATGTAAAGTTTCTATTATTTTCAATGAGTTGCGATTGTTAGGGAGTAAATAGGGATCAAAAATGTTTGATGCCTACCCTCGTAACCTATTGATTTCTCAATATCCCTCATTCTAACCCCGTCTCTCGATCCACCCAAATGAAATCTTTCAGCCCTTTGTAGTGGTCACCTTCCTAAGTGGCGTTCGCGTGATGACAAAATTTCATTTACGACTTATTCAATTCCAATCCATCGTAAATTGCGGTGATAAGGGGGCATTTGACATCGCCATTCTGAGCGGAACATTCCTTCACCAATCCATCCAAGGCAAGTTCAATTCGTCGCAGGCTTTCAATTTTCTGCCGTACGCTGATTAATTTTTGTTCGCCCAACGCACGGGCTTCGTCGCAATGGGTTCCGTCCTGCAGTTTCAGCAACCCGCCAATTTCTTCCAGACTGAAACCCAGCCACTGAGCCGTTCTGATGAATTGCAGGCGAGCAAGCGCGTGTTCGTCATAGCGGCGAATGCTTCCATAGGGTTTGTCAGGTTCGGCCACCAAGCCTCTGCGTTGGTAATAGCGGATGGTTTCCACGCCTATATCGGCGGCCTTGGCCAGCGCTCCGATGGTCAATGAACAAGGTTTTTTTGTCATAGGGATTGACTCCGTAGTTGACTACGGTAGTAAGTTTATAATAACTGGTCAGTTCATTACAGGAGCATCGTAATGTCAAAACTCAAAACAGGTAGCGGCTCGTTGGTCGCAGGCGGTATTGCCGCGATCCTGGCATCCGCTTGCTGCCTTGGCCCACTGATTTTGATCACGTTGGGCATTTCCGGCGCCTGGATCGGTAACCTGGCTGCCCTGGAGCCCTACCGTCCGTGGTTCCTCGGGGCGGCATTGATCGCGATGTTTTTTGCCTGGCGCCGGATATACCGGCCAGTCAGGGACTGCCGGCCAGGTGACGTTTGCGCAGCGCCGCACGCTCGAACGGCCTACAAAGTCGTCTTCTGGGTCGTCGCGCTGCTCATTCTGGTTGCCCTGGCGTTCCCTTACGTTTTACCCATGTTTTACTGAGAGGCACGACACCATGAAAACATCACTGATCGCAACAACCTTGCTTATGGCACTCAGCCTGCCCGCCCTGGCGGCCGAGCAAACCGTTACCTTGTCCGTTCCCGGTATGAACTGTGCTGCCTGCCCAATAACTGTGAAGGCGGCTCTCAACCAAGTTGAGGGGGTGCACTCTGTCCAGGTCCGTTATGAAGAGCGTGATGCGACAGTTATTTTTGACGATACGAAGACCACCGTTGAGGCACTGACTCAGGCTACGACGAACGCGGGTTACCCGTCCTCGCTGAAGCAAAGTCAAACGGGAAAGGAGTAGGCATGCAAAACCCCAAAACCCCAAAACCCCAAAACCCTGTTGCGAGTAAGTGTTATCGGCACCGTGCTGGTCGCGCTCTGCTGTTTTACGCCCGTACTGGTGATCCTGCTGGGCACCTTGGGCCTGGCAGCACTTACTGGCTATCTTGACTACGTGCTTTTACCTGCGCTGGTATTTTTTATCGGCCTGACCGGCTATGCCATATGGCGTAAGAAAAAATACGACGCCTGCTGCGACAGCCCATCATCCAAGGAGTGATCGTTATGAGTGACAACAATCTGCACATTGCTGTTATCGGTAGCGGTGGCGGTGCCATGGCGGCCGCCCTGAAAGCCACCGAACGTGGTGCAACGGTTACCCTGATCGAGCGGGGTACGATCGGTGGAACCTGCGTCAACATTGGTTGCGTACCGTCCAAAATCCTGATCCGGTCGGCTCACATCGCTCACCTTCGCCGGGAAAGCCCGTTCGATGACGGGCTGAGTCGCCAGGTGCCTGACGTGAATCGTACCGCACTTCTGGCTCAGCAACAGGTACGGGTGGAGGAACTGCGAGAATCGAAATACGAGAGCATTCTCGATGACAATGCCGCGATTACGGTTCTCAAGGGTGAGGCCCGTTTCCTGGACAATAGAACAATAAAGGTCACGCTGAACGACGGCGGTGAACAGGAAGTTCACTTTGACAAAGCCTTCATCGGCACCGGTGCCCGGCCTGCCGAACCACCCATTCCGGGACTGTCCGAGACGCCCTATCTTACCTCCACTACTGCGCTGGGACTGGATCATATTCCCGAGCGCCTCATTGTCATTGGCGCTTCAGTCGTTGCTCTGGAGTTGTCGCAGGCCTTTGCCCGCCTGGGCAGTAAAGTCACCATTCTGGCCCGCAGCCGGGTGCTGTCTCAGGAAGACCCGGCGGTGGGCGAGGCTGTGGAAGCAGCCTTCCGATGTGAGGGC
>NZ_CAXGLS010000023.1:0-39257 GCF_964010655.1 uncultured Idiomarina sp. | reverse complement strand
CGGCGGCGAATTATAGAGATCCTATTCACACTTGCAAGCACTTTTTTGAAATTAACTTCCAACTGGTTATTTATTGCTCGCTCTGGTTATTGTTCGAGCTTTTTCCCTGCTTTTCGTCCTTAAACTCGGCATCATCTTGCTCATTATCACCAACCACGTGTTCCAGCTTTAGTTTGTTTACGCTACGAATAGTTAATACCGGACCCGATAATGCATATAAGAAGAAAATACCGAACAGCACTAAAGAGGGCTGAGTTGCTACAATAACGAATGCCAACACAATCACTAAAATCACGACAAATGAGACTTTTCCTTTCCAGTCGACATCTTTAAATGAATGGTAGCGGAAGTTTGTAACCATCAGTAAGCCGGCAACAATAGTAACAATTGCCGCAAAGCCGCCTAAATCATTACCCGATATACCGTATTCAGTGCCGACCCAAACCAGCCCCGATACAACAGCCGCGGCACTTGGGATTGCGAGCCCCTGAAAATAGCGTTTGTCAGCACTACCTATATTAGTATTAAAGCGAGCTAACCGGAGTGCGCCGCCTGCCACGAAAATAAAAGCAGCGAGCCAACCCAATTTACCTAAGTCGGCCAATGCGTAGTTATACATGACTAACGCGGGCGCCATACCAAACGATACGATATCAGCCATGCTGTCATATTCAGCGCCGAAATCACTTTCAGTTTGAGTCATGCGTGCGACGCGACCATCTAATCCGTCAAAGATCATCGCAATGAAGATAGCCACGGCAGCTTCCACATAGCGCTCGTTCATAGAGGCAATGATCGCATAGAAGCCCGAGAACAAACCTGCCGTAGTAAATAGATTAGGTAATAAATAAATACCACGTCGTTTCTGTGAGCTCTGGCTTTCTACCTTACCCGACTCGTTAGCCATGTTTACTATTCCTCTTAAGTACGAAAAAAATTCAATCTGATTTGAGTTTAGCACAGCGCAATCAACGGTTAAAAATGCTTTAAAACACTATCAATAAAAAAGGAGGGGCTTCCCCCCTCCTTTATGCATTAGACGATAGTTGATTAACTAACACGCTACTCAATAGCTAAACGATTATCTGCTACATCAACATGAATCGTATCACCGGCTTTAAAATCTCCCGAAAGAATGCGCTGCGCTAACGGGTTTTCAAGTTCTTGTTGAATTGCACGTTTTAACGGGCGCGCACCAAACACAGGGTCAAAACCTGCAGACGCGATGAAGTCTAGCGCTTCAACACTTAATTCGATGCTCATGTCTCGGTCTTCAAGTCGAGCATAAAGACGCTGCAATTGCGCTTCTGCAATCGAGCGAATTTCTTCTCGACCTAGCGGATGAAACACAACCGTCTCATCAACTCGGTTAAGAAACTCAGGTCGGAAGTGACCCGCTAAGACGTCCATGACCATCGCTTTCATTTCATCATAGCTGTTATCAGACGCATGCGCTTGAATCAGATCGGACCCTAAGTTCGATGTCATAATGATCACCGTATTCTTAAAGTCCACCGTGCGACCTTGACCATCGGTCAGCCTTCCATCATCCAATACCTGTAGCAAGATATTGAATACGTCAGGGTGAGCTTTTTCGACCTCATCGAGCAAAATAACAGAATAGGGTTTACGACGAACAGCTTCAGTGAGGTAGCCGCCCTCTTCATAACCGACATATCCTGGAGGAGCTCCCACTAACCGTGCCACCGAGTGCTTCTCCATAAACTCGGACATATCGATTCGAACCATCGCATCGTCGGTATCAAACATGAAGTTTGCTAACGCTTTGGACAACTCGGTTTTACCCACACCTGTTGGTCCGAGGAATAAGAACGAGCCGATCGGACGGTTCGGATCCCCTAACCCTGCTCGAGAGCGACGAATAGCATTAGCGACCGCATCCACCGCCTCATTTTGACCAACGACTCGCTTGTGTAATAACGACTCCATCTGTACCAGTTTTTCACGTTCACCCTCGAGCATTTTGCTCACAGGAATACCAGTCCAACGTGACAGAACGTCCGCGATTTCCTCATCCGTGACTCGGTTTTTCAACAAACTCATGTCTTGCATCTCGGCTTGCAGCGCTAAATCCAATTGTCGCTCTAGCTCAGGGATACGCCCGTATTGCAGTTCCGACATACGATTTAAGTCACCAGCGCGACGCGCAATATCCATCTCAGTACGCACTTGGTCAAGCTGCGATTTAATGTGCTGAGTGCCCTGGACCGCCGCCTTTTCTGAGTTCCAAACTTCTTCAAGCTCGCCGTACTTTTTCTCTAGTTCATCGAGCTCATCATGTAAGTGTTCAAGACGCTTTTTACTCGCATCATCCTTTTCCTTCTGCAACGCCTGACGTTCCAATTTTAATTGGATAATACGGCGCTCTAAGCGATCTAAGTCCTCTGGTTTAGAATCAATCTGCATTCGGATGCTAGATGCTGCTTCATCAATCAAGTCGATGGCTTTATCCGGCAGCTTTCGATCACTGATATAGCGATGCGATAACGAAGCAGCCGCAACAATCGCTGGGTCAGTAATTTCCACCGAGTGATGGATTTCGTAACGCTCTTTCAAACCACGCAAAATAGCAATCGTGTCTTCCACGGTGGGCTCATCAACCAACACTTTTTGAAAACGACGCTCAAGCGCGGCATCTTTTTCAATGTACTGACGATACTCATCAAGCGTGGTCGCCCCTACACAATGAAGTTCACCACGCGCCAGCGCAGGCTTGAGCATATTGCCAGCATCCATCGCGCCATCCGCTTTGCCAGCGCCCACCATCGTATGTAATTCATCAATAAAGAGAATCACTCGACCCTCTTCCTTTGCCAGCTCGTTAAGCACGGCTTTGAGGCGCTCCTCAAATTCGCCGCGATATTTTGCACCTGCTAATAAGGCTCCCAGATCGAGCGATAAAACGCGCTTATTCTTGAGACCTTCTGGCACCTCTGCATTGATGATTCGTTGTGCCAGCCCCTCAACGATAGCTGTTTTTCCCACACCTGGATCACCAATCAGTACAGGATTATTCTTAGTTCGACGCTGCAATACTTGAATGGTACGTCGAATCTCTTCATCACGCCCAATCACAGGATCCAATTTGCCTTGCGCCGCTCGCTCAGTCAGATCAATCGTGTACTTATCAAGTGCTTGACGCTTTTCTTCGGCATTCGGGTCATCAACATTCTGTCCGTCGCGGATATCATTAATGGCCTTTTCCAAGGCGTCCTTCTTAATACCGAGCTTTTTAAACAACTCACCAAGCGGTCCTTTATCCTCAGTCGCTGCCAACAAAAACAGTTCGGACGAAATATATGCATCTTTACGTTGCTGGGCATACTTATCGCAAAGGTTTAATAACTTTGCGGTGCCTTGCGAGAGTTGAACTTCTCCTTCTGCCCCTTGCACTTCCGGCATTTTGTCGAGCAGTTTGCCAAGCTCTGAGCGGAACTGACTGATATTAGCACCAATAATGGTAAACAGCGGACGAACCGAGCCGCCCTCTTGATCCATGAGTGCCTGCATCAAATGTGCGGGTTCGATAAATTGATGATCTCGACCGAGTGCTAATGATTGTGCATCAGCGATGGCCATTTGGAATTTAGTAGTGAATTTATCGTGTCTCATAATTACTTCCTGAGTTAACTTTCTCTTAAAGCAAATATGGGTACTTTTTCGACACTTTCAAGTGATACAGATCAACTTCGCCAGATTAAAGATGCCATCCTGGCAGGCTCTTGGGCTCGACGCCAAGAATACCAAGCGTCGCTTTCACGATAAGTGCAGCGATTACTCAGTGTAACGTCAGATATACCCAGATTATTGAGCTGCTGCGTTGCGAGCCCTGATAAGTCGGCGAGCCATTTGCCGTCACCGTCTGGAATAAAATAGATATCCGCATTGATGTTGCGGCGGATAAATGCTGTGCGGACTTCGCTTCCCACTTGAAACATCGGCTGAGAAATTGCAGGACCAATCCACACGCTTAATTGATCTGCCTTAACCTTCATTGCAGTTACTGTATTTTTAATTATCCCTTCAACTAAACCGCGCCAGCCTGCATGAACCGCAGCAATGCGATCACCATCCCGCGTGCACATTAATATAGGTAAACAATCAGCAGTCAATACCGCACACACACTCGGTTGATCAGACCAAACAGCATCGCAGGGTTCGCTAAGCGCACCGACATGAGATACCTTTGTTGTGTGCTGCTGTTGCAACCAGCGCACGTGAAAAGGCAAGTTAAGTTCTCGTCGAAGCTGCTCGCGTCGGAGTATTACAGCGGCAGGGTCATCACCCACATGGGCAGCGAGGTTACCCACTGTACGTGTGGTAACCGCCGCTGAAATACCTGAGGGTAAAACCCAATCAGGCGTCAGAATGCGCTTCAAGGTCATCTTTCATGCTTTGAATGAGTGCTACAAAGTCATCAGGACGTGGGGCTTCAAAGCTCATCCAGTCACCGGTTATAGGGTGGTGAAGCGATAGTTTTGCTGCATGCAATGCTTGTCGACTAAAGCCACGTAGCGATGCCAAAAACTCATCGCTCGCCTGTTTAGGTGGACGCGGACGCCCGCCATACGTTAAATCGCCAACTAACGGGTGACGAATGTGCGCCATATGAACGCGAATCTGGTGTGTACGACCACTTTCTAGTCTCAGGCGGAGTAACGTATGCGCTCGAAACCGCTCCACAACTCGATAGTGAGTGACTGCAGGCTTACCTGAACTAACAACCGCCATATGCGTCCGTTTGGTGGGATGTCGACCGATAGGTTCATCAACCATCCCACCCGCGGTCATTACCCCGTTACACACAGCTTCATATTCACGGGTAATTTCACGCTTTTGCATCATATCAACCAACTGAGTCTGAGCTGGAATATTACGCGCCACCACCATTAAACCTGTGGTGTCCTTATCCAAGCGATGAATAATACCTGCCCGCGGAACATGATCGATATCAGGGTCGTAATGCAATAGGCCGTTTAACAGTGTGCCGTCAGGGGCACCGGCTCCTGGATGAACCACCAAACCAGCTGGCTTATTGATAATTAAGATGTCTTCATCCTCATAAACAATATCAAGCTCAATCGGCTGTGCTTGGTAACGCTCCTCGCGCTCAAGTTCAGCATCGATAGCAACCAACGCGCCGAACTCTAGTTTTTCGCGCGGCTTTTCAATAACCTGAGCATCGACAGAGACTTTACCCTCTGTGATCCACTTTTTCATGCGCGAACGAGAATAGTCTGGGAACAACTCAGCCAATATCTGGTCTAAACGCTTCCCCGCGAGGGATTCAGGCACGATGGCCTCTAGTTGAATAGTTTCATTCATAAATTTTTTTCGACTGTCAAAGAGTATTGTGCTGGGTTAGAATGCGGATTATCTATTAATTATGATAGTGTAACTTGTTACACTGAACTTTGCACAGGCAAAACACCGCTTATCTAAGTGACTGACTCTAAAAAACCTGAGGTGTTATGAAACGTCGTATCCTAATTTTAACTGCCGCAGTCGGATTAAGTCTGGCAGGGTGCTCGTCAACAGATGACCAGCAAAGCGAGCTCAAGTACACACAAGTCGAGCTCATGTATGAATCAGCGCAAGATCAAATGTCCTTAGGGAACTTTACCCAGGCAGAGGAAGAACTTTCGAATATTAATTCGCGTTACCCCTTTGGTCCCTTTGCTCATCAAGTCCAATTGGACCTGATTTATCTAAATTATAAGCTTGATAATACTGAAAAGGCGCTTGCTGCCATTGACCGTTTTATAAGCTTAAACCCGAATCATAAGGACGTTGATTACGCGTTATACATGCGCGGTCTGACGAATCAACGAGCCGAATATAATGCCATTCATGAACTGGCGGGCGTAGATCGTTCTGACCGTGACTCCACCATGGCAAAAGAAGCTTTTAAAGACTTTGCCGAACTGCTACGCAAGTATCCTGAAAGCAAATATGCAGCAGATGCTAAAAAGCGTATGATCGCGATAAAAAGTCGTCTGGCTAAAAAAGAACTGGCAGTGGCCCAGTACTATATGAAGCGTCAAGCCTATCTCGCAGCAGCTAATCGTGGTCGTTATGTGGTAGAAAACTTCGAGAATACGCCAGAGGTGGAGAGTGCCTTGGCGATGATGGTTGAGTGTTACGACCAACTCGAATTAGAAGAACTTAAGCAAGACACGCTTAAGGTACTCAGAAGTAACTTCCCTAATAATGAGTTAGTCAAAAACTAATCAAAAGTGAGCAGGCTAAACCGCCTGCTCATTTTCCTCTCCGGTTCGGATTCGAATGACTCGTTCAATATCCGACACAAATATTTTACCATCACCTATTTTGCCCGTCTGTGCGGTTTCCATGATGGCTTCAATACAGCGTTCAACGTCTGTATCAGCAACCACTACTTCAAGTTTCACTTTAGGCAAGAAGTCCACCATATATTCAGCCCCCCGATAAAGCTCCGTGTGCCCTTTCTGGCGTCCGAAACCTTTGACTTCGGATACTGTCATTCCAGCGATGCCGACTTCTGATAAAGCTTCTCGCACATCGTCCAATTTAAATGGTTTTATAATTGCTTCGACCTTCTTCATGGCCACTCCAATCTAATTTTGGCGTTCTAATTCAAAACGGTAATGACTGGTTATCGGATAACGTCGATCACGACCAAAGTTTCGTGCCGTAATTTTAGGTCCAACAGCCGCCTGCCGGCGTTTATATTCATTTATATCAACCAACTTTAATGCTCTGCGGACATCCGCTTCGTTAAAGCCCGCTGCAATAATGTCCACCACAGACCAGTCCTGCTCTACGTAGAGCGACAGAATACGATCTAGGTCACCATAATCGGGCAACGAATCACTATCGACTTGATCCGGCGCCAGCTCCGCAGAAGGTGGGCGCTCGATAACTCGCTCTGGTATACAGGTAGATCGCGTGTTTCTGTAAGCTGCAAGTTGGTAAACTAACGTTTTTGGCACATCTTTAATAGGTGCAAACCCACCACACATATCACCGTACAGCGTTGCATAACCTACTGCAACTTCACTTTTATTGCCCGTAGTAAGCACTAGCGCGCCGGATTTATTCGACAACGCCATGAGCAAAACACCACGACAACGTGACTGTAAATTCTCTTCGGTCGTATCTGTCGATGTCCCAGCAAAGAACGGATCGAGTTGCTTCATAAACGCATCAAACATCGGTTCAATCGGAACAACATCATACTTCACATTGAGCGTTTCCGCCTGTTGTTCAGCATCCTCTAGGCTCATATTTGACGTATACTTGAACGGCATCATGACGGCTTGAACACGCTCAGAGCCCAGTGCATCTGATGCAATCGCTAAGGTGAGTGCCGAATCGATACCTCCCGATAGCCCGAGTAATACATTCTTAAAGCCATTCTTATTGACATAGTCTCGCACCGAGAGTACCAGCGCATCGTATACATGAGCCAAGCGCAAATCACTATCTTCGCCGGCATACGGAGGAAAAGCCTCACACGTCAGTGACTCAGTGGTTAACTTAAGTGTTGCGAGCGTTGTCTGGCAGTGAGGAAGTTCTGCGACTAACTCGCCCTGCTTATCTAATACCAGCGAATGACCATCAAAAATCAGTTCATCTTGACCACCACAGTTATTCAAATAAGCAATGGGGAACCCGTGCTCAGCCACTCGTTGCTTCAAAACGGATAGTCGTTGATCGTGCTTATCGATTTCGTAGGGAGAAGCATTAACAGACAATACGAGATCAAGTTGATCATCCGCCAGGCGAGCCAAAGGCTCAGGATGCCATAAATCTTCACAAATCATCAGCCCGATGCGATATCCCTGCCATTCAAACACTTGTCCTTCATCACCAGGAACAAAATAACGCTGTTCATCAAACACACCAGTATTTGGTAAACGTTGTTTTTTATAGCGCAGTAAACATTCACCCCGATGAAGCACTGATATAACGTTAAACAGCTGCTCGCCGACTTTGCTGGGATGTCCAACAATTACAACACAATCCGAAGCAGCCGCACTGATCTGCTCGACCGCATTATCAACAGCTTCTTGATGATCAGTTCGTAACAATAGGTCTTCAGGTGGATAACCTGTAATAGCTAACTCTGGAAAGACAATAATATCATGATCGCGGCTCTGCTCAGCGACCGTTTTAAGTATCAGGCTTGTGTTGTTATGAAGCGCACCGACAGTAAAATCTAATTGTGCCATGCACAATGACAGCTCAGACATAGTGTTTGATCCAGCGTTACAGGACTAAAAATACAGGGGGCGAATAGTATAGTAGCGACGAAATTTTGGCAAATTAACGCCGTCCTAGTGACGTAAATCTTCAGGTATTGGCTCGTCAGTATTCGGCTTTTTAGGTCGCTTAGCTTTACCTTGTTTGAACATTTTAAGTTGATAAACATAAGCAAGCACCTGAGCTACGGCAACAAACAATCCACGAGGAATCTCAGTTTCTAACTCAGTGGTATGATAAATTGACCGAGCTAGCGCAGGCGAGGCCACCAACGGCACGTCGTACTCTAGAGCAATTTCACGAATCTTAGCCGCTGTTTCGTCGGTCCCTTTGGCTAAGAGGATAGGAGCCTGATTTCCACTCTCTTCGTATTTTATAGCCACCGCAAAATGTGTCGGGTTGGTAACTACAACATCTGCTTTAGGAACCTCTTGCATCATCCTACGGTTCGCCATTTCCATCTGTAAGCGGCGAATACGACCTTTTACCTCAGGACTACCTTCTGAGTCTTTATGCTCGTCTTTGATCTCCTGCTTGGTCATACGTAAATCTTTATTGTGCTTCCAAAGTTGAAAAGGCGCATCGATGACAACAATTAAAAACATCGAGCAACAAATCAGTAGAAACATCCACATCAAGATATCGAGCGCATTTTCAATCATGCTCGGCATCTGACCCATTGAGATCTGTAAAATGTTATCGAACTGCCAGCTCAACAGTAAAAAGGCACTGATCGCCACCACCCCGAACTTAGCGATTCCTTTTACTAACTCGACCAAGGCTTGGGTACCAAACATTCGCTTGAAACCATTCATGGGGTTCATACGCGAGAATTTAGGTGCCATTGCTTTCCAAGAAAAATTGATACCACCTAGCCAACTATTACCCAGAAATGTAAAAAGGGTAATAAAGGCAAATATAATGATAACCGGCCAAATGATGTGCTCAAACCCTACAGCAAGCGCCTTATAGATTTGCGAAGTATCAAAAGCTTGTCGTCTTTCAAGCGTAAACAAGTCACGGAATAGCCCTCTCACGCCAGCGTAGAGCGACTCGCCAAACCAAAAGAACGCGACGGCAGCACTGACTAACACAAAGGCAGTTCCCATCTCCTTTGAACGCGCTATTTGGCCTTTCTCTCGGGCCTCTCGTTTGCGTTTCTCGGTGGGTTCCTCTGTGCGTTCTTGATCAGTTTCAGCCATTCATCACCTCAGCATCGACTACCAATAACCGTACACATGACACTCACCGCTTCTTGCCATTGATTTTCAAAGTGGAAGATAAAGCCCCCTAAAGTCAGCCATAAAACGATCAATCCACTCACCATGGTAATCGGGAAACCAATCGCAAAAATGTTTAGCTGCGGCGCTGCACGAGTCATTACACCAAACGACAAATTAATTAGTAGCAAGGCAATAATACCCGATAACATTGCTGTAAGTGCTGCCGAAAACATTGAACTTCCCCAGTCGGCAATCATTCGAAATGCATCGGCATTCAAACCAGTCATCGCCACGGGTACAGAATCGAAACTCGCAACGACCATTTGAATCATTAATAGATGACCGTCAAGCGCGAGAAATATCAAACTCGCCAACATCAAAAAGAACTGCGCTATCACTGGAACTTGTTGGCCATTAGTCGGATCGACCATTGAAGCAAAGCCCAAACCAATTTGCATTGCAATGATTTGCCCACCCAATACAAACGTCTGTAAGAAAAGCAATGAGAGCAAGCCCAACGCAACCCCAATGACAATCTGTTGCGCTGTCACCAGCATACCGCCCACTGTAAACATCTCGACGCCCGGATTCACATCTGGTAATGCGGGTGATATTGCAAATGTAATTGCTAAGGAAAGTAAGACCTTAATTCTTGAATTAACTAAGGTACCGGAAAACAACGCCATACTCATTAGCATTGAGGATACACGTGTCAGCGGCCACAAATGTTGCTGTAGCCACTCCATCAACACCTGCGTAACGAGATCCATGCTAGCCGACCACTTGCGGTATGCGGTTATACATTTCTATAGTGAAGTCCATTAGCAGGCCAACAATAAAATGCCCACCGAGTCCGATAACAGCCAGTGTGACTAATAAACGCGGCAAAAAGCTAAGGGTTTGCTCATTAATTGAGGTTGCAGCTTGGAAAACCGCAACCATCAGACCGACCAGCAAGCTCGGCACGATGATAAAAGCCACTATAATAACAATGACTTTGAGCGCCTCTTGAAACACATCGAGAAAGACTTCGGGGGACATCTCGCCTCCTAAACACCAAAGCTGCCAGCTAACGTGCTCATGGTTAAGTTCCAACCATCGACCAAAACAAACAACATTAACTTAAACGGGAGCGATACAATCATCGGTGATAACATCATCATACCCATCGCCATCAATACACTTGCAACAACTAAGTCAATAATCAAAAACGGGATGAATAACATAAAACCAATCTGGAAGGCGGTTTTGAGCTCCGATGTAATAAATGACGGAATCAATATCGACATCGGAGTATCTTCTGGACTTTGAATATTCGTCTCACCCGCAATATCGGCAAACGTTTGGATATCCGTCACACGCGTTTGCGCAAGCATAAAGGCTTTTAGCGGCGCTTTGGCGCGATCGACCGCTTCCATCGAGGTCACTTCTTCATTTAAGTAGGGTTGCAACGCCTTGTCATTAATTTCTGTAAGTACTGGACTCATAATAAAAAATGTCAAAAAGAGCGTGATACCGATAAGCACCTGATTAGAAGGGGACTGTTGTAAGCCGATAGCTTGTCGTAAGATGGCCAAAACAACAATAATACGTGTGAACGACGTCATCATAATAACCATCGCAGGGATGAACGTCAGCGCCGTCATTATTGCCAGAATTTGTAACGTGACAGAATACTCCTCGCTACCATCTGGATTAGTTTTTACCGTAACGGCTGAAATATCTTGCATCGCGTTTGCCACATCAGGAAGCAATAGTGCGAGTAGCACAAAACAACCTAAGAGAAGCTTTATTTTCATTGTTTTTCTTCTCCTAACACAAAGTCATC
Organism: uncultured Idiomarina sp.; assembly: GCF_964010655.1. Taxonomy (NCBI): domain Bacteria; kingdom Pseudomonadati; phylum Pseudomonadota; class Gammaproteobacteria; order Alteromonadales; family Idiomarinaceae; genus Idiomarina; species uncultured Idiomarina sp. The sequence continues at coordinate 27,941 of NZ_CAXGLS010000023.1, read as the reverse complement.
GGGCAATTCTTTCAAACATTCGACGCGTTCAGGCGTGACACCTAGCAAGAATTTCTTGTCACCAATTTGCACCACGCTGATACGTTCTTTAGGCCCTAATGAAAGCGTCCCCATCAGCTTCATGCCCTTTGAGCCTTGAAATTTAACGTTGAATCGTTTTAATACCGTCGCTAATGCAATAATAACAACAATCACTGCAATTAATGCGACCAGCATAGAAGCAATATCTTTTCCGCCAATAGGCGATGTTGCTTTGTCGACCTGAGCAAGCGCAGGGCTTGCCCAAATACTAGCGCAACTTACGAATACGCTCGATTTGACTGATAACATCAGTGAGTCGAATCCCAAATTTATCATTAACCACAACAACCTCGCCGTGTGCTATCAGAGTGCCATTGACCAACACATCGAGAGGCTCCCCAGCAACACGTTCGAGTTCCACCACCGAACCTTGGTTAAGCTGTAGCAAGTTACGAATACTGATTTGGCTACGCCCTACCTCCATTGAGATGGTAACCGGAATATCGAGGATCGCGTCTAATTTTCGCTTATCGCCATCATCAAGGCTCTCAGCATTCAATTCCTCTAGCTCTGCTGTTCGCACGCCCTCACTTTGCTTATCGGCATTATCCCCTGATTCGCCCTCTTCAGAAGCCGCCTGCTCAGCCATTGCCGCTTCCCAGTCGTCCATTTCATTGTCTTTATTGCTCATTTGTCTTCCTCAATCATTCAAATGCTGAATGCTATAAATCAATATCTTCTTCCAGTTGACGCAACTCTGCATCACCGCCAATTCGGCGTCCACCTCGAGTCAGCATATGGATATCTGACTTAACAGTCTCGGGACGTCGAATCTTATCTGAAATTTTCAACGCAATATTGTCTCGTGAACGACCCATTTTCGCATGAAAGGTAGGCAAATCTTCGATAAATACCGTTAGATTATCAGGCACTTCAAGTGGAATAATATCGCCTTCCTCAAAGTCCATAACCTCGCGCAATGTCACGTCGACATCAGCGAGCTTGGCAACCATTTCCACAGGCACGTCCATGATTTCGTCACGCAGCGCTTTACTCCAGCGCATATCGGTATCTTCTTTATCCGATTGTACACCCGCATCCAACAGTTCACGAATCGGCTCAAGCATTGAGTAAGGTAAAGCGATATGAAAGTCGCCCCCGCCGCCATCAAGTTCGATATGAAACGAACTAATAACGATAACTTCAGTCGGCGAAACGATATTGGCCATTGCCGGGTTAACTTCTGAATCCAAATACTCAAAGCCTACGTCCATCACAGGCGCCCAAGCTTCTTTATAATCTTCAAAAATCAGCTTTAACAGCATTTGGATAATACGTCGCTCAGTAGGGGTAAATTCGCGCCCCTCAATCTTCGCATGATAGCGTCCATCGCCGCCAAAAAAGTTATCTACCAAGATAAACACCAAACGTGCTTCCATGGTAATTAAGGCGGTTCCTTTCAGTGGGCGAAAACGCACCATATTTAAACTGGTTGGAACGAATAGTGTATGCACATACTCACCAAACTTAAGCATTTGCACACCGTTGATAGACACCTCAGCGGTGCGGCGCATCATGTTAAACAGGCTTACACGCATATGCCTCGCAAATCGCTCATTAACGATCTCAAGCGTAGGCATGCGACCGCGGACAATCCGATCTTGCGACGAAAAGTCATAGTCCAACGCTTCTGATGCTGCATCCGAGGATTCGACATCCTCCTCTTCGACGTCATCGACTCCGTGTAGGAGCGCATCAATCTCGTCTTGTGATAATAAATCGCTCAAAACACTGCTCGCTCTTTTATTGCATGACAAGGCCGGTAAAAAGCACTTTCTCCACCAAGCCTTCTCCCGTGACACTCTCGAGTGCGGAACGCACCTGTTTTAACGCAAGCTCTCTAATACGTTGCTTGCCTTCTGCTGTTCTCAGTTCGTCGGCAGTAGATGAACTAAATACTTCGTGCAAGGTACCCTCAATCAGTGGGATATGTTGCTTAGTCAGCTCTTCGCTACGCTCCCCTCGAACCATCAATTGCACATTAATTTGCACCGTTCGATCTCTCGAGTCACCCGGTACAATAAATACAAAGGGTCGAGGCATCCCGACATAGAGCGCATTACCCACTTGCGCAGGTTCAGACGTCATCTCTTCGCTTGAACCGCCTCCTGCCCCCATATCTGAAGCGCTCGAGGCTTGTTTAGTACCCATCAAAAACCACACTGCAACAATGATGATCACAACTAACAGAATCGCAGCAGCACCAATGATCAGCCACTTTTTCTTACCGCCGGGCGCTTTTTCTGAGCTTTCTTCTTGGTTATCGTTTTCCGCCATGGGTTGTTCCTAAACAAAGGTATAAGCTAATACAGAGCACTATATATCGAAACAGGGATAGGTTTCATCCCTTACACATAGAAATCGAGTCGCCCCTGCTCGAGAAAGTCGTCTACCGCACCATCTAACTGAAGGACAGGCTCTTCAGAATCACCATTATTTGCAAAACCTGTACCCCGCCCCGAACTTGATTCATTGCCTTGTCCACTTTGCTGCTCACTGACCGTGCTTTGCGCCAAGTTTAGGCCTTGCTGCTCCAACATCTCTCGCAAGCGCGGCATGGACTGCTCTATCGCATCACGAGCCTGAGCGGATTGCACTTGAAACTGTACGGTCGTCTGGTCGCCTTGCGTATGAATCCGCACGTGCATTGAACCTAATTCAGGTGGATCGAGACGGATGTCGGCGCGATTAATATTCTTCGAGACCATCAGCTGAATACGCTCTTGTAGCTTTTGCGCAGTCTCTTGTTGTTGCAGATCTAACGGCTTGTCAGCAGCCGTTTGCGCTTGCGCCACTGACATACCGTCAACTTTGGTCATCGCTTGTTGGGTCTGCGTAATTGCACTCATATGCGCAGCTGAGGATTGCGTGTGTTGAGTTAGACTTGTATCCATGCCTGACCCCGACACAGCGCTCAGTTCAGCCTCAGTTGCCATTCCCTGAGAGCTCGTGCTCCCATTATTAAGCTGTTCTTTTACAAACTTCGCCATCATGCTTTTATCAGCTGCAGGCTTTGTATCTTCATCTTTAACAGATTCAGAGGTGCTTTTGCCGTTATCAGATGAAGAAGAGCCGCCGCTCTTCTCGGTTGCATTTACCGAATCAACGCGTTCAGACTGAGTTGATTTTGTGTGCAATGAAGCCGGAATCGTTGAGGCAAGTTGAACCTGTTTATCTGACTTCTGCAACGCTGACTGATAGTGCTCAATCCAATTTGATAGCGTGCTCTTTTGTCCCGCATCAAATTGCTTAGACGTCTCAAGAGCCCCTTTTATATGATTCATCGCTTCGGTAAGCGATGCGTTTGGCTGTTGCTTATGAAATGCGTCGAGTTCCTTGGTTAGCCAATCCTTTTGCTCTGGATTCAGTTTCGGCATCTCTATCTCACTCAACATGGCGAGCGGCTCCTCAGAGTCCTCGTCAAGCATCGCCTCGATATCTGTCCATTGTTTCTTTTGATGAGGTTGAATCACCTGAGTCTCAAATTGGGCCAACTCAGCCATCAAACCATCTGTCGCTTTATCAAGCGTTTCCTTGGGCATAAAGCCAGCTTGTTGTGCGTCGGCAACAACTTGCCGCATCTCTGCTATTTTTTGCGTCAGTTGACTCAGCACGCCTTGCTGGTCAGCACTCAATTGTTCGTCCGATTGAAGTTGCGTGACGTCCGCATCGAGTTTCGCTAACCACTGCTCCATCTCATCTAACGTCGCCTGATCTTGCTTACTGATCTCAATCGAAGTTTCCGTGTCAGCATGACTTTCTTCGCTATTGATAAGTAAATCGCGCATTCGATCAATGGTTTCTACCCAGTCCCGAGCCTCTGAAGCATGTTCTTTCGACGCTGACAGACGCTGACTAAGTGATGACTGAGGAAGCTCATTACTATATTCGGGCTCTTCGAATGCGCGGTGTGGACTATTAATGTCCACTTCACCACGGGCAAATAATTGCCGAGCACGCGGCTCCTCAGAAGCAGAAGGCATTAACTTGGCAAAGTCGCGACCGCTGACGTCCATCATATCCACATCAGTAAAATCTTTCGAGCTATCGCCTTTTACTGACGAACTGGACACGTTCGTGGTTAATTGAATAATCTGGGGCATAATGTGTCACCTGTTAGGCACTGCCGCATATATTTGACGCTACGGCTAATCTGATTCGATTAATTAAAACTAGCAATATTTATACCAGTTTTTGCTTTTTACCCCGTATAAAGCGTTGGGTGGAAAAATCATCGAGGTTTTTTTGTTCTTTTCTTGCCTGCAATCTTGCTGCTGCTCGTTTCTTGTTTTCTATCAGCAACTCAATAGACTCCGCTTTTTGCCGTTGTGCTAGCCATTGCTGCTTACGCTGCTCGACCACCTGATTTAACTGTTGCAGCACGTTATGCATCTGCTCGATACCTTCATCCAGCTTGCCGACAAACGCGTGATATTGACCAAATTGAATAGAACGAATTCCACCTGCTCCGCGCGCTTGCAACTGATTCAAGTAGTCTAACCGATACTGTACTAACCCATCGAGACGCTGTTGCTCACTCACTAGCCGTTGTTTAGCCTCACCAAAATGCTGAGCCAATTTGTCGGTGCGTTGCTGCTCAAGTTCTAACAACATCGTCAATTGTGATATATCAGCCATAAAGACAATCCCTAACGCGAAGCGAACGCGCGTTGAGTCAACTGCTGGAGTTTCATGAGACTCTCATCGTAACTAATCACTTCATTCATACGCTGAGTCAAAAAGCCCTCAACCTGAGGTTGCATCGCTATCGCTTCGTCGATCTTAGCATCAGAGCCCTTACTGTAAGCCCCAATAGATATAAGGTCGCGATTACGACGAAACGATGAGTACCACTGTCGAACTTTTGTCGCTCGTTGCAGGTGTTCATCGGAAACAACCTGGGGCATGACACGACTAATCGAGGCCTCAATATCAATGGCGGGATAATGCCCAGAATCGGCTAGCTCACGGTTCAGTACGATATGCCCATCGAGAATAGCACGCGCTGAGTCAGCGATAGGATCCTGCAAATCATCACCTTCAGTGAGCACGGTATAAAATGCCGTAATTGATCCTTGTGCGCCACCGCCGTTACCCGCGCGCTCGACCAAAGCCGGCAGGCGTGCGAATACCGAAGGAGGATAACCTTTTGTGGCCGGAGGTTCACCGACCGCCAATGCAATCTCACGCTGCGCCATGGCGTAACGAGTCAAAGAATCCATCAACAGTAAAACATTCATACCCTGGTCACGAAAATACTCGGCTACTTTTGACGCAGTTTCGCACCCGCGTAAACGCAACAGCGGTGACTGATCCGCAGGGGCAGCCACGACCACCGCCTTTTCCAATCCTTCTTCACCCAATATTTCATCAATAAACTCTTTGACTTCTCGACCCCGTTCACCAATGAGTCCAACAACGATAACGTCTGCATTGGTGCCTTTCGTCATCATTCCTAGTAAGACACTTTTACCGACACCGCTACCGGCGAATAAACCCATGCGCTGCCCCTGACCGACAGTAATACATGCATTAATCGCGTTGACGCCGACATCTAGCGGCACTTTCACGGGTCGGCGATTAAGTGGATTGATAGGCAGGCTACGATAGGCATTTTGATTGTCTGTTAATATCGGTCCCTTGGCGTCTAATGGATGACCTCGTGCATCAATTACACGGCCTAAAAGCTCTAACCCAAGCGGCAGCTGTTCGGTACGCGTTAGCGGTTTTACTTTGGCGCCCGGAACCACACCGTGCGCATCATCCATGGGCATCAAATAGCTAGTCTGACCTTCAAAGCCCACCACCTCGGCCTCGATATCGCCATGTGCAGATTCGACTGCACACGTTGCACCAATAGGTGCCCGCACGCCAACAGCCTCAAACATAAGTCCGACCACTCGTGTTAGATAGCCAGATACCAATACTGGCGCAGGTTTCACCCGCTTTTTCAAGCTTGCAAAGTAATCAGTTAAGCTATCAGTCATCAGCCGCCCTGCAATTTTTCAAAAATCAAGTCGACTCGGCTAGCAAGTGAGTAGTCCACGCTTGAGCTTTCTGTCGTCACGCGGCACCCGCCGCGCTCGAGTAGGTCATCCTTACTGAGCAACCACCCTTTTTCTTTTAATTCTTCTTCACCCAAGCTCGCTTGGATTACCTCAATATCGTCAGGATTGAGGTGAATGATCACCCGTTGGTCGGTCACGGGAAGCACTTCAAGGGCCTGCTGAAATGCCTTTTTAACAATATTTTCATTATGCAGAGGTTCGTTTAAGCAGGCTGTTCGGGTCAGGGTGAAAACCAACTCTAATAACTCTTTTCGCAAGGTTTCGGTAAGTTGCTGCGTGGGCGCGGCTAAGCCATTCATCACTTCAATCAGAGCTTGTTCTGCCTCACTCATTTGCGCCTTGCCGTCAGCCAGCCCTTGCTCAAAACCTGCATGGAAGCCCTTCTCACGACCTTGCTCCACACCTTCCTCGTGTCCTTTTTCAAGCCCTTCCTGATGACCTTGCTCAAAGCCTGCCTTAAAGCCTTCTTCCCGTGCGGCCTCGCGAATCTCCTCGAGCTGTTGCGCAGTTAAGGGTTCTGGCTTTTCTTCTTCGGGCTCAGGCTCCGGCGGCTCATAATGCCACTTTCGGGGTTTGTTCAGAGCATTGCGGCTTTCACCTGCTTTTAAATCTTCCGTGGTAATATCCGGCAAATCCCAAGTTTTCATCGTCGGACGCTCGCTCATGATTGCAGGTTCCTAGCTACTGTCTTATAAAAACTCATCACCACCACCGCCGCCAAGCATAATTTCTCCGGCGTCGGCCAAGCGACGGGCGACTGCAAGAATGTCTTTTTGTGCAGCCTCGACATCACTAATTCGTACAGGCCCCATCGCCTCTAAATCATCTCGCAAGAGGTCACCTGCACGCTTCGACATATTTTTGAAGATTTTTTCTTTGACCGAGTCATCAGCCCCCTTAAGGGCTTTCTGTAAGGTATCGCCGTCGACTTCACGCAGCAACGTTTGAATACCGCGGTCGTCGACATCGACTAAGTTTTCGAAGACAAACATCAGATCTTGAATTTGCTGACTCATTTCTTCGTCTTGCTCGCGTATCGCATCCATTAACTGACCTTCGATATTGGTATCGAGGTAGTTCATAATATTGGCAGCAGCTTTCAAACCACCCATCTTCGCCGCCTGCGCACCCGCTTGACCAGCAAATTGTTTTTCCATGATTTCATTCAATTCTTGCAGTGCCGCTGGCTGAACTTCTTCTAAGTTAGCAATGCGCATCATCAGGTCTAATCGCACTTTTTCTGGGAACTGAGCCATAATCTCGGCACTTTGCTCAGCATCAAGATAGGACAGCACGATAGTTTGAATCTGCGGGTGTTCATTACGAATGATCGTCGCCACTTGTTTTGAGTCCATCCATTTCAGCGAGTCGAGGCCTTTGGCACCACCGCCCATAACGATCTGTTCTATCAGGTTGCCTGCTTTGTCCTCGCCCAGTGCTGAGGTCAGCGCCTTACGCACAAACTCTTCACTCTTGAAGCCAATGTTTGTAAATTTCTGGATCTCATCTAGGAACAAGTTGTGTACGGCATTAACTTTGTCTTGATTAAAATCTTCAAGGCTCGCCATTGCCGTGCCCACTTTCTGTACCTGCTTCGGCTCTAGGTGTTTTAGAATTTGCGCGGCGTCTTCCTCAGATAGGCTCAGCAATAAAATTGCAGCCTTTTCCACGCCTTCAAGTTGCGTTACGTCAAATTCAGTTTCACTGCGTTTGGTGCGAATATCTGTATTAGGCATCTTCGTTTAACCACGCTTTTACTACTTGTGAAGAGAGTTCAGGCTCATTTGCAACCAATGCCCGTACTGCTTTCAGCAAGTCTTCATCTTTATGTAAATCAGGAAGTTGTAAACTCCCATCAGGTCCAAAACCAACAGAGCTCTCATCAAATTGCGACGATAGCAAGTCGATAGTTTCATCGCCCATCATCTCATCGTCTTCGAGCATTGAGTGAGCATCGTCTTCCAATTCTTGAGTTGGGTTAATAAGTTTCTTCAACATTGGACGGACAACAGCAAGAATGAGTACCAGAATGACCAGGCCTCCCATCACTAAACGAGCGGCACGCCAAAACCAAGGTTCATCCCACATTGCTGTTTCACCCGCGCCCAAATCAGGTAGCTGCGCGAACGGAACCGATACAACTTCAATCGTATCACCTCGACTGAGGTCAAAGCCAATACCACCTTGTAATAACCGACGAATATTCGCTAACTGTTCGGGTGAGGCGGGTTGAGGCACCTGCTCGCCATCCGCATTGGTTGTCATCGGTTGATTCACCGCAACCGACACGCTCAACCGCTCAATTGTCCCGCTCTGACTGCGCGTATAGCTAACGGTATTGTCCAACTCATAGTTACGTGTCGCTTCACGATGCATACTCCCGGTCGCATCACGCTGACTACCCGCACCTGTGGCCTGTTCGGGAATATTTGATTCTAATGGGGGCTGATTACTGAGTGCACCAGGAATACCACCGACGGCTGTACCGGCGCTGCGGTTCTCCACCGTCATTTCGCTACGAATGGCTGGCATGTCTGGGTTGTATAGCCGTTGTGTTTTTTCCGACTGCGTAAAATCCATTGTGACATCGACCTGCGCAGTGTAATTGTCATATCCCAATACCGGAATCAAAATGCTGTCAATTTTATTCAGGTATTCTTCTTCGCGTTTACGCTCTAACTGATACTCACGGCTATTCGTGGCGGCCAATGCGCTTTGCGAACCTGAGTTCAAAAGCCGACCGTTTTGATCGGTGACAGTGACTTGTGAAGTTTCTAAACTCGTGACGGACGACGCAACCATATCGACAATAGAGGCGATTTCTTCCTCACTCAGTGACTGATTACCTTTCACGTTAAGCATCACAGATGCTTTAGGTTGTTTCTCGCGACGTGCAAATACGTTTTCTTTAGGCACGGCCAACAGCACACGGGCGGCCGATACTGCGCGCATTTCTTCAATTGCTCGTGCTAACTGAATTTCCCGGGAGTGGATCAAACGTTCACGCTCGAGTCGTTGACTCACGCCAAAACCAGGCTCACTCATTAAAATATCGGAGCCGTTGCTTTCCGATTGACCGTAATCCACACCGGCACGCGTTAACTGAAGTTTAACCGCATCGTAGTTCTCCTCAGGAACCGATACCACATTACCGTCGACTTTATATTCGATATTGTTTGCGTCGAGATAATCTAAAGTACCAACGAGCTGTTCTGTTTCCATTTTTGCAAGAGGACGGAAAGTCGACTCTTGTGCCCAAAGCATAATGAAAATAGCGATGGCCACACAGATGGCAAGCGCCAAAATTACGACGACTTGGCGCAACATATCAAAGTTCGCCAACTTATCGACGATGCTTTGCTTTTCTCCTGACTGCCCGCTTGCGTCAGCAGCGCTGTTACCCGCGCCTTCTGTTACCATCAAATCTGTTGATTCAGCCACAGCTCATTCTCCAACTAATTCGGTTATACCGGCATTGACATGATTTCTTTGTACGCTTCTACCATCTTATTGCGCACTTGCACCGTTGCTTCAAAAGCAATACTCGCTTTTTGACTCGCGATCATGGTTTGTTCGAGCGTGACATTGGGATCGCCCAGTTCCATGCGCGTTTTTAAATCACCCGAAGTCTGTTGTAGCTCGTTGACGTTATCTACGGCCATTTTTAACAAGTTTGAAAAATCAGCGTTTGCTGAATTTTCGACTTTCAGCGCATTATCGTTCTGCGGCTTGTCGAGGTTGGCAGATTGCGTTGTGAGCTCGCGCCATTGTTGATAGGCTGCGTTGGCATCTACTTTCATTTCTTTCTCCGTCAAAAAACTTACGACTTAACGTGTTGCCTATGACGATGCAAGTAGAATGCCAACTCTGCTTTATAAGGTGGGTTAATTAGACACTCAGTCCGTTATCTCTAATCTTTGCAAGTTTATAGCGCAGTGTTCGGGGCGATATTCCTAGTTCTTCAGCAACCGGTTTACGCTTGCCATGATGGCGCGCCAACGCTTGCTTGATAATTCGATACTCTTGCATGAACAATGATTCGCCCAGTTCCTCGGCAGGTTCATTGTCGAGATTTTCATGCTCAGGTTGTGAAGCAAGTACCTGACTATCCTGAGAAACTTGCTCGGGCAGGACATGGTCCATCAACGCATCGTCTAGCATCAAATCACTGGGTCGTATTTTGCCACCTTGTTGGAGAACTAAGGCTCGTTGAACAACATTTTCAAGTTCTCTGACATTCCCCGGCCATGCATATTGCTTTAGGTGTTGAAGCGCCTCGTCCGACAACGTCACCGCTTCTCGAATACCTAAACGTTGACGGTGCCGCGCAATTAACGCTTCAGCTAACGGTCCGATATCCTCAGTTCGCTCCGCGAGAGGAAGCCACCTTAGGGGGAACACGTTGAGTCGATACATGAGATCTTCGCGGAAGATCCCTTCCGCCACAGCGGCTTTAATATCCCGATTAGAGGTCGCTATGATGCGAACATCAAGGCGAATCGCTTGGCGTGCGCCTAACCGTTCAACCTGACGCTCTTGAATCACACGTAACAATTTTGCTTGCAAGGCGATATCCATTTCGGTCACTTCGTCAAGCAACAATGTGCCGCCTTGTGCCAGTTCAAACTTACCGGGTGAAGACTGAGTCGCGCCGGTAAATGCACCTTTTTCATAGCCGAACAAAAGTGATTCCAGCATCGTTTCAGGGATCGCTGCACAATTAACCGCAACGAAGGGTTCCTTATCTCGTTTGGATTGTTGGTGGATATAACGCGCCAATACTTCTTTGCCCGTTCCACTCGGACCGGTGATCAACACCGTAGCCTCCGTTCGAGCCACTTTTTTAGCTAACTCTAATAGCGCCAAACTCGCGCTATCCTTTGCTACCACACCATGTCCTGCTGCTGGCTCGATGGGTGCATGACGTTGCACAAGTTGGGTCAGTTCGTCTATCGAAAACGGTTTACTGAGGTAGTCGACAGCTCCCTCGCGCATCGCTACAACAGCATCGTCAACTTTTGCATACGCGGTCATCATCACAACGGGTACATCGATCTTCAGATGTTTAATATTTCTGAGTAATTGCAAACCGTTCATACCTGGCATTTGTACGTCGCTGACGACCAAGTCAATGCGATGCTTCTTAAGCTGCAATAATGCTGATTCACCGTTATCGGCATGCAAACATTGGTAGTGCGCCAATTCAAGCGTGTCTGTAATAGCCTCTCGTAACGCGGCGTCATCCTCAACAATCAGAATAATTGGACTAACCATAACGCACCTCCAGATTCGCGTGTTGAACGATGGGGAGCACTATCCTGAATTCGCTTCCACAGCCCTTTTCCGACTGCCACTCGATACGGCCATTATGCGCTTTCGTGACCATGTCAACGACTGCCAATCCCAATCCTGTGCCGTGGGTTTTGTTGGTGGCAAATGGCGTAAATAAACGTTGTTTCATCGCCTCGTCGATACCAACGCCAGTATCACGAACAGAGCAACTCCAAAAACCTTCGCTCGATTCGGTTTCGACAACGACTGACTGCCCTTGTTGACTGGCGTCAATCGCGTTAGTGATCAAATTTTGAATCGCTCCTGCTACGGCTGTTTGGTTAATACGCAGAGCCGTACCCTCATCATCATCTTGCCATCGAATGGCTACCCTACGTTGCGCTGCGTATGCTTCGACACTTTGCTTGATATGATTCACCAAGTCATCTGCATCAACGTCAGCTAGCGTGCTTTGTTGACCGCTTTTAGCGAATAGCAGCATATCGTTAACGTGGTGCTCTAGGTCATGTAGGCGTGTTTTTAGCTTGCGACTAAACTGACAACGCTGATCCTCGGTTAGGTTATTTGAAGATAAATGCTCTGAATAAAGAAGCGCTGTCGCCAAAGGCGTACGTATTTGATGTGCAAGGGAAGCGACCATGCGCCCCATGGAAGACAGGCGTTGTAAGTGCGCGAGCTGGGCTTGTAAGTCACGCGTCTCAGTAAGATCGGTAAGCACCACAAGCTGCCCTGGCTGCTCTGGTAGACTCGAAATATCGACACGTACTCGCCGCCCATTATGCAACGAAACCTCGTGCCAGTCATCGGCTTTGGGAGTAAAGGTGCGCGCGACACAATCGCGCCATAGCTCACCGTTTAAATCGGTCCCGATGAGCTGAATACTGCTTGGATTACAGTAATCAACGATACCTTGACCATTGACTAAAATGACCGCGTTAGGCATCGCATCAATGAGAGCGTAGTTCGATTGCATAAATTAGTGCATCCTGAAAAATTCCTTACACTAATAATGCAAAAGGCATGCCTATTATTTTCTTTTTAATTCAACATGTTAGAAGCGTCAAAATATCAACATCATACTTTCGTGATGTCATATTTTTTCATTTTTTCGACTAACGTAGTGCGCCGCATACTGAGTAGGTCGGCGGCCTTTGCGACAACCCCATCGGCACGGTCAAGCGCTTGTTTTATCATTTCTACTTCGATTTCAGCTAGCATATCCTTAAGGTTTAAGCCCGACTCAGGGATTTCTGCCGACCCAGTTACGTCCAAACTGGGAAGTTCGCTTGAATCTTCATCACCTTCTTCGTCTTGCTCCGAGAAAATCGCATTCAGCGCATCTCGCTCCAACAATTCTTCCGGATATTCAGGTGTTAAATCCTCAGCGTCGATATGCCGATACTTATGCGGTAGATCGTTTACGTCGACCCATTGATTGGGGTGTGTAATTGACAGTCGCTCAATTAAGTTCGCTAATTCGCGCACATTGCCAGGCCATGGGTGCGCTTCCAGCGACTGTAATGCACGTTCGGTCAAACGCACACTAATACCACGTTCTTCCTTAAACCGCTCGGCAATCTCACGAAGTAAGAGCGGCACATCTTCTGCACGTTCTCGCAATGCCGGCATTTCAATAGGGAAGACATTCAAGCGATAGTAAAGATCCTCACGGAATCGCCCATCGGCAATCATAGTATCAAGCTGGCGATGAGTAGCAGCAACAACCCGTACATCGGCCGAGATACTCTTACTGCTGCCAATGCGTTCAAATACGCGCTCTTGTAATACGCGTAGCAATTTGACCTGCATTGGTAGCGGCATATCACCGATTTCATCTAGGAATAACGTACCGCCCTGTGCCAGCTCGAAACGCCCTTTACGCACACCAATAGCCCCAGTAAAGGCGCCTTTTTCGTGACCAAACAACTCACTTTCAAGTAAATCGGGGGGAATGGCTCCACAGTTCACGGGAACAAAAGGTCCTTTGGCACGACGCGAAAGCTGGTGTATCCCACGAGCGACAACCTCTTTACCCGTACCCGACTCACCTAATACTAGAACATTCGCCTCACTTCCTGCGACCTGTTGAATGAGCTTACGAATTTCTCGGATATCGTGGCTTTGGCCAACCAATTTCCTTTCTAAAGGATCGGTATTCTTACCGTGGTAGCCTCGCTGGCTTGGAAGGTGGCGATGGTATGCTTGACAGTAGCGAATCAAATGCGACAGTTCATCGTAGGTTAATGCTTGCGATATTTCACCCACGACATTCGCACGTCGAACCGCATTCGCATGACGCTCAGTTGCACTAATAAAAGGAACATTAGGATAGTCACAAGCCAAAGCTTCAAGATCATCAACGCAGTCGCCTGCGATGATGCATAAAGCATTGTCTAATTGCTCATCCCCCAGCCACTGGGTTTGGCACTCTACGAGCTCGCCCATGAAGTCGAGCACTGTCTGTAACTGCTTTTTACGCTCCGTATTCGACTCGAGTACATAAATAACCCGAGAATCCATCGTAGAGGAGTTTACCACGCGCTAACCCTTTAGTTTGCCAACCGACCGATTACAAAGTCTTGACCGGCACTATGAAGAAATAATTCTGTTACATCGGGTAGTTCGCGTTGCTGTGCAATTTCTACCCACTGATAAAATACATTGCGATGAACTTTTGCTGTTAAACCTGTCGGGAGTTCAAAGTACGGCACTCCATCCTTAACAAAACTTAACAGTTGCTCGTTCAAAATATATCGCTCATCAATATTGGTTACAACTTGAATTACTGTCTCACCTTCATAATCGTAGAATTTCCAATCGACGATCATAAACGGCGCATCTGCAACCGCAATTTTCACTTTTTCAGCAGGCGTTACAAGAAAATATTCGCCCGACTCACACACCAACACTGATGCAAATAATTTCACCAGTGCGGTGCGACTAATAGGCGAACCTTGGTATAACCACTGACCATGTTCATCAATAAGCATCGGAATCTCGCCACAGTAGGGCGGATCCCATTTTTCAGTAGGGGCGTGACGATACGACTCGAGCTGTTTAGCTAAATCGTTCAGAGACATAGGCAATTAATCAACAAGTTTCTTCTGTCTGAGTAAATACCACAAGGTGGCTTCAGTGCGATTAGACACCTTGATCGCTTTGAAGATTGCTGAGAGGTGAACACGAATAGTACCCTCAGTGATGCCTAATATATTAGCAATCTCCTTGTTAGATAAACCTTGCGCCAATAACTGCATGATTTCAAGCTGACGTGGCGAAAGGAAGCTTTCAGCACCACTGCTTTTATTACGAGGTTCATTAAGGTTCGGGTCATCCGGTAAGTAACGGTCACCGTTGAGCAGGCCCCGAATCGCCATTTTGGCTTGCTCCGCTGAGGCATCTTTAGGTAAATAACTCCGTACTCCCGCGGCCATAACTTGGCGCACATCGCCAACCGCTTTAGCTTTAGTAAACAGCACTAAATGCGCTGAAGGCGCCAAACGCTTCAAACGCTGCAAAGCAGGACGAATTTCCTCATCAGGTAATTCCATCTCAACAAAGATAATATTAAATTCATCCGCTTTTAGGTAGTTTTCTGCAACCGTGAACGAATCAGCCTCGTAAATTGCTGGCTGCGTTGCATAGTTCGTCAACAATTGTATGAGTCCTGAACGCATGAAGAACGAAGGATCAATAATTAATATCTTCATCTAGTTTCTCTCGTTGAAAATCCTTATCTATTTAACTTTTAGCATACCCGAATTCAAGCTCAGAGCAAGTTCTTAAGGAAATTTATATCTGTCACGAAAATTTTTGTTAATAAAATCAACATCGTTAAGATGTTTGTCCTTTGTGTATTAACGTGAAAACCTTGTATAGTAACTCTATTGCTCATTTATAGGGATTTTTTATGAAGCCATTTCGCCGTTTAATTTTGACCAGTTCGTTAGTACTTAGTGCGCTGTTTACTACCTCAATTAATGCACAGACAGTTTATACAAATGTTAATGGATATACGCTAACAAGCCCTGCTGGACAAGATGCACAACTAGCACAGTTCAGTGCTTTTGCGGTGCGTAATGGTAAGTTTATCGCGATGGGCGATGCCGAGCTTGCACAACAATTTCCCGATTTCACGCGTGTCGACTTACAAGGTAAAACGGTATTTCCTGGCTTGATTGATGCCCACGGTCATGTGTTGGGCTTGGGTCTAAGTTTATTGCAAGTTGATTTGCGTACAAGTGAATCAGCATCCGACGCCGTTAATGCAGTCAACGACTATGCTCAGCAGCACCGCGACCTTCAATGGATAAAAGGGCGTGGCTGGAACCAAGAAAACTGGCCCAGTAAACGTTTTCCAACCGCCAAGCAGCTTGATGAGTTCGTCGCTGATCGCCCCGTTTATTTGACCCGTGTTGATGGTCATGCGGCATGGCTCAACTCAAAAGCACTCGAAGTCGCCGGTATTACCAGTGAGACAGTCTCACCAGATGGCGGTCAAATCATCAAAGACGCGCAAGGTAACCCAACGGGCGTGCTCATCGATAATGCCGTCAACTTAGTTGAGCCGCTTATCCCAGAGCCAACAGCCAGTGAGAAAAAGCAAGCCTTCCAACTGGCATTCAACCATTTGCTATCGCTCGGCATAACCTCCGTACATGATGCCGGCGTACCGGCGGTTGACCTATCAATTTATAAAGGTATGCAACATCAGGGTGAGATGCCCATGCGCGTTTATCCAATGATTGCAGCGACCGAACCGCAACTTCCTCAATTATTAGCTGAAGGCCCCTACCGCACCGATGACGACAAACTCTTTATTCGTAGCGTCAAAATATACGCTGACGGTGCACTAGGAAGTCGCGGCGCGGCATTACTTAAGCCATACAGTGATGACCATGATAATCACGGGCTACTCGTTACCTCGGTAGACAATATTCGCAAGCTGTATCAACTGATTATTCCGTTTGGCTTTCAAATAAACACACATGCCATTGGTGACCGCGCCAACCGCATTGCACTCGACGCTTTCGCTGAGTTTTATCAGACGCTTGGCGGGCGCAATTTACGTAATCGCATTGAGCACGCACAAATCGTCAATGTAGACGACCTACAGCGCTTTAAGGATTTGAATATCATCGCCTCGATGCAGCCCACGCACGCAACAAGCGACAAAAACATGGCTGAAGACCGCTTAGGTAAAGCACGGATGAAGGGAGCGTATGCCTGGCATACCTTACTCGAGCAAGGTACGATTATTGCCGCAGGCTCCGACTTCCCTGTTGAGCTTGCGAACCCATTTTATGGCTTACATGCAGCCGTAACCCGTCAAGATCGCCAAAACATGCCTGCTGGTGGCTGGCATGCCGAAGAGTCAATGTCGCTCGAGCAAGCATTGCGAGCGTTTACGATTGACGCGGCGTACGCGGGTTGGCAAGAAAGCACGTTAGGCTCAATTGAACCCGGCAAATGGGCTGATTTTATCGTACTCGACCGAGACCCTTTTGCGATTGATGCAAAAGACATTTGGCGAGTGGACGTCGAGCAAACCTTTGTAGCAGGTGAGCAGGTATATTCAAATGAATGATGACTTTTTATTCTCCGAGGACGAACCTGAAGAAGAGGTGCTAAACACGGCACCTCCTTATGAAATCCTTATCGTCGACGATGACGAGGAAATTCACACTATTACCAAAATGGCGCTTGCTGATTTTAAACTCGACGGACGTCCATTAAAGTTTCACTCAGTTTATTCTGGTGAGGAAGCCAAACAGTTTTTATCCAATAATACAGCCATCGCGATGACGCTATTGGATGTCGTCATGGAAACAGACCATGCGGGACTTGATGTCGCACGTTGGATCCGCCAAGAGTTACAGAATCGACTGATTCGTATCGTATTGCGCACGGGACAACCGGGCCAAGCGCCCGAAGAGGATGTCATTGCTCGCTACGACATAGACGACTACAAAGAAAAAACCGAGCTGACCTATCGTAAGCTCGTCACTTTAATGTACTCCTGTCTGCGCGCATACCGTGATCTGAATGCCATTGAACGTAATAAGCGCGGTTTAGAAAAGGTCATCAATGCATCAGCTGAAGTGTTCAGCGCCCAATCGATGCATGCCTTGTGTCAGGGTATTTTAGAACAATTGGTCGCACTGATTACTCACTCTGATGATGCCATGTATTGTCGCACCCATGGTCTTACCGCTAAGACCCTTGACAACCAAGAGTTTGAAATTATCGGAGGCACCGGCGACTACGCCCAAGCCGTTGGTCAGGCGGTCACACAAGATATTGACTGGTCGTTAGTGACCGAGCTGCAAAACCTTCAGCGCTCGGTGGTATTTAGAATTCATAATAACGATTACTATGGGCTCTATAAAACGACGGGCGGTCGACAATATTTACTCGTCATCAAAGATGTTCGAGATTTGTCTGAGCTTGATCAAAACTTACTGGGGCTGTTTGTGAATAATAGCTCTATCGCAATTGATAACCTTAACTTGAGAGAGACCGAGCGAGAAGCTCAGCGCGAGCTGCTCTACTCCGTAGGCGAGGCCATCGAAAAGCGGTCGGTCGATAATATTAGTCATCATGTGAAGCGCTCAGCGGAAATGGCTGGGCAACTATTAATTGCCACCGGCGCCACCAGCGAAGACGCAGAAAAGCTGAAGCAAGCGGCGTCAGTGTACGATATCGGTAAAGTCTCCGTACAAATGGAATTGGCTCAAAGTGCCGATGCCCTATCGATTCACGATTACGAAGAAATCATGAGTAATGTGATCAAAGGTCATGACTATCTAAGCCAGACCGATACCGAAATTGCACAAATCGCAGCCCGTATTGCGCAAGATATTCATGAGCGTTGGGATGGGTTGGGTTTTCCCAGTCGTAAAAAAGCGAAAGCGATTGATATCAATGCGCGAATTCTGTCCATCACCAGTCAGTATGACGCACTGCGCACTCAACGCTCATATCGCGATGCGCAGGATACGGGCGCCGCAATCGATTATTTGACGCTGCACTCCGGCGAATTCTTTGATCCAGAACTCGTCGGTATTATGATCGATCATATTGATGCGATGGAAAAGATAAGACAACGTTATTCGGATATCATCTAACCACGAGGGTATTATGGATCTTCAATCCATTCGACGCGATTACAACATTGGCCATTTAACTGAGTCTGATGTGCCCAACACACCGTTTCAGCTGTTCGAGAGCTGGCTAAACAATGCCGTCGAGTGTGGTCTCAACAGCGATCCAACGGCGATGACTGTTGCCACGGTAGACAGCCAAGGGCATCCGAGTCAGCGTATCGTTTTGCTCAAAGGCTTTGACGAGTCGGGGCTACGCTTCTTTACCAATAAGCAAAGTCATAAAGGTAAGGATATCGCACTCAACCCCAAGGTATCGTGCCACTTTGCTTGGCTTGCACTCGATCGCCAAGTGCACTTTCGTGGTAACGCCGAGCCTTTAAGCGAACAGGAAAACGACGAATACTTTTATTCACGCCCGTTCGAAAGCCAGGTAGCCGCATTGATTTCTAATCAAAGTCAGCCGATTGGCAGTCGTGATGAGCTTGTACGTTACTATCAAGAGCAGCTTGAGCAGTATCAAGGCAAGCAAGTACCGCGTCCACAACACTGGGGCGGTTACCGCATCGTGCCGAGCGAGGTTGAGTTTTGGCAAGGTGGCGAACATCGCCTGCACGACCGGTTTATCTACCGCTTAGAAAGCGCAGATAATTGGAGCGTGCAGCGATTACAGCCTTAACTGAGTGCTGTCGGTAACGGCTGCTGACAAAACTCAGCGCACTTACGCAATACTTTGAGTGTAGCGGGCGCATAACGTACACCTTTCTCAAGCTGTTGGCGCTTGCGCGCCAGCGCTTGATGACCGGGGATGCGTACGGGGTTGTCAGCAGCAATCGGTTTTGCCGCCAAGGTGTCACGAATTAACTCATCCACCTGAGTAATAAATGCTTTTTGCTCGCCAAACGCCGAAGGATCAATAACTTGAACCCAAACACAGTTGGCATCGCCCTCATCTTTACCTTGATTCCGACCATAATGCGCCAGCGCCATCGTCCACAGTTCACTAAATAGCGTTAAGCCATAACCTTTATAGCCCAACAGCTCACCACCCAATGGACCAATCGCACTACCCGGTTCTGAGAAAAACGTCTCAGGATCATCGGTCCATTCACCCTGAGCTGTGACCAATGCGTTATAAGGCAGCTTTTGCTGATTGGCTTTTGCCTGACGTACCTTGCCCGCGGCCGTCATCGATAAACTGATGTCCAATAAGATAGGATCGCCAGAGCTCGGCACACCTACAGCGAACGGATTAGGCGAATACACCGCTTGTTTAGCACCAAACGGAGCGACGGCGCGTTGACCTGGGGTCGAGCACATTAAACTGACCATCATGCCCTGCTCTGTTGCTAGGCTTAAATAAGCAGCCAAAGACGCGATATGTTGACTACGACGAACGGTGATGGTGCCCGTGCCCGCCTGCTTCGCCATCTGAATGGCTTCGTTAATTGCCATCGGCATCACATAAGGACCCGGTAAACGTTGAGCATCCCAATTGGCGACAGCGGCACGCTGTTGCAGCACTTGTGGTTGTCCTTTGGGCTGACTCTCACCACGCTCCAACCACTGACAATTATTCAGTAACCGAATCAAACCATGGGTACTGTAGCCCAATAAGTCACCCTCGAGTAAATAGTAGGCAACGTGGCGAGCAACTTCGCCCGACGCTCCAGCAGACTGCAGACACTCATCGGCCCACGCTAACAATTCGTTGTAATCAAACAGACAATCACGCTCGCTCATCAAATTTCCTCTTGGTCAGCGACACTACTAACGGTAAGCTTACACCAATGACCATAGCAAGGAGTATAACAGGTGTCATCTAGTCGATTGATTGAACGCATAGCCGTAATTACCAGCGGTGGCGACGCCCCGGGTATGAATGCAGCACTACGTGCAGTGGTATTAGCTGCCGAGCATGATGGAATAGACGTTGTAGGTTTTCGTCATGGATATGAAGGCTTGCTAAATAATGACTATATGAAACTCGGTCGCGATGAAGTTGAACATATATTGCAATATTCTGGCACCATCATTAAAAGTGCGCGTAGCGAACGCTTTAAAACCGATGAGGGTGGAATAGAGGCTGCGCGTAACCTAGATGCGCAAAATGTAGATGCATTTATTGTCATTGGTGGCGACGGTTCATTTAGAGGCGCAAATCATCTTGCTAAATTTTGGCAAGGTCCTATTATTGGCATCCCCGGCACCATCGACAACGACCTCTTCGGAACTGACAACACGATTGGCTACGATACAGCAGTAGAAACCGCGATGGATGCGCTTGATAAAATCCGTGACACCGCAGAGGCCATGGATCGGGTATTTATTGTTGAGGTTATGGGCCGTAACGCGGGTTACATTGCAATTAGCAGTGCCATGGCAAGCGGTGCAGAGCGTATGATTTTGCCCGAGTTGCAAAAGGATAAACCGCTCACCATCGATGCCTTGGTTAAACATGTCGAAGGCGTGAACCGTGTGCGTGGTGACTCCAGTTACGTGATGGTGTTGTGCGAAAACCAATGGCCTGGCGGCGCGGTGCGCTTAGCCGAGCAACTGGAGGATCGACTCAACTTTCCGTGTCGTCCTTGTCTGCTTGGTCACGTGCAACGTGGTGGACGTCCAACGGCTATGGATCGTATCTTGGCGACCCGTTTAGGCGTTTATGCCGTACAACTGGTACAAGAAGGAATTACCGGCGTTATGGCCGGCATTGAGAAGAACGAGCTGGTTACCACACCGCTCGAAGACACTTGGGTCAAGCGCAAAGTGCTGAGCCAAGAATTGATAGATATACAGACCAAGTGTTTTAACCCGATCAAAAAAGATCGTCATAAAGCTACGGTCGACAAAGCGTAGAGTAAGGTATTGTGCCCATGTCAGAAATTTCACTTCCAGTGGCGACCAATGATCCCGTGCGTCCCTTTTTTGGCGCCGAGCGTTCATTTTCGATCCATCCTGGCAGTATTCACATCATTGGCTTCGGCTTTGATGGCACCGCATGTTTTCGTAAAGGGACCAAAGAAGGTCCGGATGGCCTTCGCTCGGTGTCTGAAGATATCGAGTCGTATTCTCCCTACCTGGATGCCGATCTGGAAGATTACGAGTTTTTTGACCTCGGCAACTTACTTTTAGGTTTTGACGATGACGTTGAGGCACAGTGGCATCATGCCAATAATGACTTTAACCAGATTTTTGAGCCGCTGGATTTAGCCGCGACCCAAACCAAGCTCATTACCTTAGGGGGTGAGCATTCGATTTCGTACGCGCCTATCGTTAAGCATCTCAAACAATACCCCAATATGGTGTTGTTACACCTTGATGCGCACGCCGATTTGCGTGATGGCTTTTTAGGTTATCACTTTTCACACGCGTCGATAATTCGCCGCGTGGTCGATCATTTCGGCCCTGAACACCAGCTTATTCAATATGGTATTCGCTCAGGCACTCGTGATGAATATACCTGGATGAATCAACAAGGCACGATCCGTAAATCGCGGCAGGACTTTCTGACATCGGTACAGGAGATAGCTGGCGACCGCCCTATCTACCTTACGCTGGATCTCGACTACTTCGACCCCGCATTTATGCCCGGTACAGGCACACCAGAACCGGGCGGAGAGGACTTTCATTCATTCGTCAGTTTGATGAAGATCCTGCGTGAGAAAAATTTCATTGGTGCAGATATTGTTGAGTTATCTCCTAAAATCGACCCAACAGGCAACTCAGATGTATTCGCGGCAAAAATCGTCCGCGAAGTATTGTTAACACTAGAGCAAGCAGGAGCATAAGCCGATGGCAGATTGGACTATCGACCAAGCTGAAGAACTTTACGGCGTTAATCGTTGGGGGGCGGGCTATTTCTCCATTGGTGAGAACGGTAATATCAAAATCGCGCCTAACCACCGGTTACCCGACATTACCATCGATATGCGCGAAGTCGTAGATGAAATTATTGCCGAAGGCATCGAGCTGCCCGCAGTTATCCGCTTTCATGACATCTTGCGCTCACAAGTTGAGATCATTAACGAGACGTTCAACAAATGTATCGAGGAAGCCGAGTACAACGGTCAGTACTGCGGTGTGTTTCCCATAAAAGTGAACCAGATGCGTGAAGTGGTCGAAGAGATCATGGATGCCGGCGAGCCCTATAACTACGGTTTAGAGGCGGGCTCTAAACCGGAACTCATGGCGGTCATGGCATATAATGACAACCCTGAAGCGCTGACGGTATTAAATGGCTATAAAGATAAAGACTATTTGACATTGGCTCTGCTTGGACGTCAACTCAAGCGTAAAATGATCATCGTAGTCGAGAAGTTCAGCGAACTTGAAATGCTGATCCCGCTTGCAAAGCAGCTCGGTGTGGAGCCAATGATTGGCTTACGCTCGAAAATGATGGTGCGTAGCTCAGGTAAATGGGCGGGTTCAAGTGGGGACCGCGCTAAGTTTGGTCTGAGTATTGCCGAAATTCTTAATGCCATTGAGCGTTTGCGCGAAGAAGACATGCTGCATTGCGCGAAGTTATTGCACTTTCATATCGGCAGTCAGCTCTCGGATATTCGCAAAATTAAAGAAGCGGTATCTGAGGGAGCGCGTTTGTACGCCAAATTGGTGCAAGAAGGCGTTGAACTTGAGTACTTAGACATCGGTGGCGGCTTAGGTATCGATTACGACGGCACCAGTTCTACCACCGACTCATCGCGTAACTACTCAACCGAGGAATATGTTGCCGACGTGGTATGGGGCATTAAACAGGTCTGTGACCTCGAGAACGTCCCTCACCCTAACATCGTGAGTGAGAGTGGTCGCGCCATGACTGCGCACCACAGCTGTGTGGTCTCGAACATTGTCGGCGAAGTAAACCCTTCAGGCACTGACTTTGATTTGAGCGCAACTGAAGACGAGCACATTCTGGTCAAGAACATGCGTGACCTGTTTATTAACGGTGCACAATATCACCCTCAAGAGCGCTATAACGATGCGGCAGGTTACAAGCAAAGCGCATACGAGGCATTTAAGCTCGGCATTCTCTCGCTGAAAGAGATGGCAAAGCTCGACACCATGTATTGGCGTATTCTCGCCGATATCCACACCGGCCTTGATGAGGAAAGTGCTTTCATTCAAGAGCTGGATGAGCTTGAAGATATGTTGGCGAGTCAGTACCTGTGTAACTTCTCGATTTTCCAGTCAGCTGCGGACACCTGGGCGATTGGTCAAGTACTGCCGATTGTGCCTATCTCGCGCCTTGACGAAAAACCCGAAGTGCGTTGCTCTATTGCTGATATTACCTGCGACAGTGACGGTAAGCTAAGCAAGTACATTGAAGGCACAGAAATTCGCGAAAACATCCCGATGCATAAGCTGAAGAAGAATGAGAACTACCATGTAGGCTTATTCTTAACCGGCGCGTATCAGGATGTTATGGGTGATATGCACAACTTGTTTGGCCGTTTAACCGAAGTGCACGTTTATTGCCACGACGATGAGCCGGGTGATTTCTATATTGAGGAAGTTGTACCGGGTACATCAGCAGAAAAAGTACTGACGACGATGCAATACAACACCGAATATATGGCTAAAACGGTTAAAAAGCATATCGATCGTCAAGTACGTAAAGGTCACCTGCAGCCTCGTGAAGGCGTACGGTGGACTAACTTTTACGAGAAATGTTTGGCGGGTAGCACCTATTTGCGTGTAGATTAACCGCAAAATGGTGATTTACTGACCAAACGGTAAAAAACCTAAGAAAAGCGGTTGACTCGGAGACGAAAAAAACGTTTAATACGCCTCGTCGCCCGGATAGCTCAGTCGGTAGAGCAGAGGATTGAAAATCCTCGTGTCGGTGGTTCGATTCCGCCTCCGGGCACCACTTCCCCCTCCTTAGTGGTCCTTATTAGTACTTTAACTCCTTAATAATCAAAGACTTGATCGTAACTTTGGTCTTTTGTAGTCCTTTGGGTTCTACCCAGATTTTACGGACACATCCATAAAGAGGCATAATGTGCCCATAAGGAGTGTTCATGACCAAACGAAGAAAATACAGTACTGAATTTAAACGAGAAGCCGTTGAGCAGACTCGACAGCCCGGAGTCAGTTGTCGACAGGTTGCACTGGAAATTGGTGTTAACCCAAATATGCTGTCCCGATGGAAACGCGAGTTAGAAGAGGCTCCTGGTAGTGCTCACAAAGGCTCAGGCACGCCACGCGACGAAGAGGTTGCTCGGCTTAAGCGCGAGTTGGCCCGGATAAAAAAGGAGCGTGATTTTTTGCGCGAAGCGGCAACGTTCTTCGCAAAAGAGTCGTCCTGAGATATCAGGCGATCGAACGTTGTCGCGAACAGTTTCCGATACGCTTAATGTGCCGTTGTATGAAAGTCTCAGCCAGCGGCTATTATGACTGGGTAAATCGCCAACCGTCGCGTCGTGCCGTTGATAATGAACGATTGCTGACGCGTATTAAAGAGATCCATGAAGATAGCGGCGGTATTATTGGTGCGCCGCGCATGCATGAAGATCTTAAAGAAGAAAAGGAAACGGTCAGTCTTAATCGCGTTGCGCGATTAATGGCATTGCATGGGTTACAAGGTTGGCCGCGCAAAAAAGGGCGTGGTCGCAAAACACCATCTCAGCGCCCGGATGGTATTAAAAACCACCTGGGACGAGACTTCAAAGCCCTTGAGCCGAATACCAAGTGGGTAACTGACATAACCGAAGTGAAAACGGACGAAGGAAAACTTTATCTGTGTGTTGTGCTGGATCTGTTTAACCATGTCGTTGTCGGCTGGTCAATGCACCACCGGCAGGATAGAAAAATGGTGCTGAGAGCGGTGGAGATGGCAGTCTGGCAACGTCCTGAGGCGACACAGGCAATACTGCATTCGGATCGTGGAACGCAATTTACCAGCGGCGATTATCAACGGTACTTAAAAAACAACGACTTATTGGGGAGCATGAGTGCTGTCGGACATTGTGCCGATAATGCGGCTTGTGAAGGCTTTTTCGGTATGCTCAAACGCGAGCGCGTGAACCACCGGAAATACCGAACCAGAGACGAAGCTCGTGCCGATATATTTTTTTACATCGAGCGGTTTCATAATCCAAGAATGCGACGTAGAGTAGCGAATCAAGACAGGAAGTTTACAAACGTTTTAAACCGTCCGTAGAAACGGGGTAGAACCCTTCTGCGGCGCTACACTGTCACACCGACATCCAAGACAAAAAATAAGCCCAGGGTAGACGCACCCTGGGCTTACCCGCTACAAACCAAATTCGAGCATTAGCTGCCGCTTATAGTTGCCACCAAGCGGAAGCACTGTTTCGTCTGTTAACTCGACTTCCTGGTATCGCCCCAGCTCTGATAGAAGCTTTCGTAGATGATCATGCTTTACGATATGGCTTCGGTGTATGCGAATGAACCTATCGTCCAATATTTCTTCCATATTCGACAACGTTGCTCGATGCAGCACTCGCTCATTGCCAAAGTAGATCTTCACGTAATTACCAAACGCTTCCACACGCTCGATTGACGCAACAGAAATAAAGCGAACCTCACAAGGGCGCGTCTTAACAGCAATAATATTTCGTTTCATGCACCCCATACCTAGTTCCTCTCCATAACTAGGTATGTATCGATGCCATTACCACCAGCCAATCCAAAAGCATCGGCTAATGGCGACTTTACTGTTTTCACATCATCTGCAGGTGATACGCTTTTTACAATAATTGTCTTGTTCTGCTTTTCGATAGCCACCTCTAGTTCTGACTTGGTGTCTACCACCGTTACATTCGACATAAGTGTTCTCCTAATTAACAGTTAATTAACTGCAGCGCTAACTGCCATTAGGTGATATAGGTTTCATTTATTTTCCTTTGCTAATCAACGTCAACAAACGCCTACGTCCTCTAAACAGGGTCGCCAAAGCGCAGAAGCTATTGATCGCTGAGCTTGTTAAAGCAAATTTCTAGTCTGTTATTAGTCCCCAATCTAAAAAATTACAGCCCTACATCATCCTCTGACACTAAGAGGAGAAACACTATGAAACTAATGAAAGTTAAAGAAGTCATGCACGTAACCAGCCTGGCCCGCCCTACTATCTACAAGTACATGGCTAAAGGACAATTCCCGAAACCGGTATCTTTGGGTGGTCGAGCAGTAGCTTGGGTAGCGGATGAGATTGAAGACTGGATTATGCAGTGCATTGCTGAGCGTGATGCGGAAGAGGACGAGTAATAGCCAAACCAAGGTCGTGAGTTACTTGTTAGCTTGCGACCGATATTAACGCAGTCAGCAATTATCCAACCAGAAGTGACATCATATTTATCCATGGCATAATGACCATTACTTAAATGCTATATAGCAAACGACATGGTGTACTGTTAATACTAGAACTACTCGTTAAACGCTTCCTTTAAATTATCGCGAAAAGCTATCGTGGAAGTGTTGGTCACCCCTACTATACAGTGATGGGTTTGTTCAGTTGATATTCAAAATACAAATGGATAACAGCGCTAACAAAACTTCTAATAAGAAAAAGAGATAACTAATGCATGATGCAGATATCAGTGGTGAGCTAGCTTTTTTTGACCTAGACACTAAGACTTGGCGGAGTTTAAGTGAAAGCTGCTTTAAATTACTCAATGACACCCAAAGCATTGACGATAAGGCTTTGGATGAGATTAAAGAGTCGAAGCAACATGTACAAAACATCTTATCATCTGCTCTCAAGCTACCAAACGTAACTTTTTTTTCCGGAAGTGGAGCTTCACTTGGAGAAGTCGGAGGGCCAAGCATGTCGGATCTTTGGAAAAGGTCTATGTGGGTAGATCCAGATGCGCAGCCAGACGAGGAAGATTACGGCGTGCTTCATCAAGAGGCAGACTACGTTCTGAACCAGGTTAATTACCAGAATATTAAGAACCCGAATATTGAGCACTTTTTATCTCAGTGCGAAGCATATCTTCAGTTCAACGATGATTCACGAGTAGTCGATTATGTTAGGGACGTTAAAGAGACAATAGTCGATGAATGCACCTATTTTTTAGATGAAGAGAGTTCAGATATATCACCATATCAAACACTACTACAGAAGTTGGCGAGACGGAGAGTAAGGGATCCCCGGTTAAATGTCTTCACCACTAATTATGATATTTGCTACGAAACAGCTGCTTCGAATTTAGGCATGATGATCGTTGACGGTTTTTCCTATTCGAGATTAAGGCAATTTAATGGTAAATATTTTGATTACGACGTTGTTAAGCGAGACGATGATAATCACGAATTCGTCGAAGGAGTTTTCAAGCTCTTTAAATTACATGGTTCGGTAAGCTGGAAAAGGGTTGGAGAAACAATTGTTGAATCTAAAGATGTTAAGCCTGACGACGTTGCTCTTATTTAT
>NZ_CAXGLS010000022.1:0-40310 GCF_964010655.1 uncultured Idiomarina sp. | reverse complement strand
GTTTATTAACTAATGGCGAAATTGCCAACTGGACAACTAGGCTGACATAGTGGGCCGATAATGTCGTACATTGAATACCCTTATATATCCTTATTGATGAATCCAACCAAGTCCGTATAGTTAAACGTAACTCAAACGTGCTTATCTACCAGCAAGTTAACCTATGACTTA
Organism: uncultured Idiomarina sp.; assembly: GCF_964010655.1. NCBI lineage: Bacteria > Pseudomonadati > Pseudomonadota > Gammaproteobacteria > Alteromonadales > Idiomarinaceae > Idiomarina > uncultured Idiomarina sp. Next base: position 40,139 of record NZ_CAXGLS010000022.1, on the reverse strand, counting down.
TTACAACACAAAAATCATCTTCACGGCCGCGAAGTTATCGTTTATCAACCTGCTTTGGTTAATGGTGGTGATCGGTATTCCTATGCTTGTGTTCGCCGATGGGTTAAATTACGTCGAGCGAATATTGCTTTTTGTTTTGTTCACGCTCACTTTTTGGTCTTTGCTCTTCGGGTTCAGTCTTTTCTTCCACCGCTTGAGCCTCAGACATCCTAAGAATCGGCAGCTTTATTTAGCGCTAGGGGATGTCGATAAGGCAGAAAGTATCATAAACCACCTCAAGGCTTTTTAACCATGCCCCCAAAACACAAACACACCGAACGTGACATTATTCGTGCGCTGACCGAGGTCTGCGAGGATGCCAAAGTTGAGCATGAGGGTTTCGTATGGCTCACACACGAGGTGAACTATCAGCGTTTTCCACAGAGCTTAGTAGTGACCTTGGTGTTTGATGAGTATGTCAGTGAGTCGGCGATGTTGTCGGCTTTGGCGGCGTTAGTGCCCGAGGTGCAGCGCGCGTTGAAACCTATTGTGGGTGGTGAGTTGCTTGCACGTCAGATTGAGGCGCGCTACGAACACACGATGCATTAGCAGATGGTGCTTGCCGAGTTTCCTCCCCACCGTTTGGCGTTATACATGGCTTGATCGGCGTGATGTAGTAGTTGCTCAATGCTGTGACCGTGCTCCGGCCACATGGCCACGCCAATGCTGACAGTAATGGCTAACGACCCATGTTTCATGATGTGGGGTGGCTTTAACGCAGCCTGGATCTTATTCACCACCTTATCAATCGCATTATCGAGTCGTCGGGTATGTGAAGCATCCACCAACACCACAAACTCGTCTCCACCTAAGCGTGCTGCGGTATCGGTATTACGGATCGCGGATTGAATTCGAGTGGCGACTGCTTTTAATAATTCATCGCCCGTGGCGTGACCGTAATGGTCGTTAACCTCTTTGAACTTATCGAGATCGAGATAGAGTATCGCGAGCCCACCGGCATCGCGCTCTGCCCGCGCTTGTGCGGTACGCACGCGATCATAAAATAACGCCCGGTTAGGGAGTTGAGTCAGGGAGTCGGTGAGTGCCATGTGCTCTAACCGCTCGATCAGTGCTTCGCGTTCTTGTTCCAACGCTCGCTGTGCAGTGATATCGCGTGCCACACCAATACGCATTTGGTCTTTTTCGGACCAGCGTGCTGTCCAGTGCAAATGAATTACAGAGCCATCTTTGTGTATGTAGCGATTTTCAAAATGTAGCACGTCCCGTCCACTATTGACCTGCTCGGCACGCAACAGCGTCTCGGCATGATGATCCGGGTGCATAAAGTCAAACATTGAACGGCCAATCATTTCTTCAGGATCATAACCAAATACGCGTTGGGCACCTGGGCTGAGGTAACTAAAGCGGTGGTCTGGATCCACAACGCAAATGGCATCAAGGAGCAGATCCATATATTCGGCAAGGGCTGCAAATGCAGGTTTATTCATAAGCCGCCTTAGATTTTGTTAGTATGATTGTTCTAAAACCTTATGTTTGCTTAGATTAGCCCGTCTGTCTATGCTTTCCATCTTTTATTAGTGAGTGATGAACGGATATGAATATTTGGGTGGACGCCGATGCGTGTCCGACGGTCATAAAAGAGATTTTGTATCGCGCCGCTGAGCGCAAGCAGGTGCCGCTTATTTTGGTTGCTAACCAAACGTTGCGCGTGCCGCCTTCTAAGTTCATTCGCTCAGTGCGCGTGGAGTCGGGGTTTGATGTGGCGGATAACGAAATTGCTGAACGCTGCGAGGCCGGCGATTTAGTGATCACCGCAGACATCCCGTTGGCGGCGGATGTGATCAAAAAAGGGGGGCAAGCGCTGAGCCCAAGAGGCGAACTGTACACCAAAGAAAATATCGGCGGGCGTCTTAATATGCGCGATTTTATGGATACCATGCGCAGCAGCGGTGAACATACCGGAGGTCCTCCTCCTTTGCATGCTCGCGATAAAATGGCATTTGCCAATCAACTCGACCGAATATTGACGCAGCTCATTCGATAATTGAGTTTTGCTGGTATTAAAGTGCATTTTAAATGTATGATTAATTCGCAAGGCATAATGAGCCCATACGGAGTTATTCATGCAAGTGACACAAATGGAACAGGAAATGCGCCTGACGCCACTACTGCGCCAGGCATTTCGACCTTTCTTTTTATTCGGTGCTAGCTTTAGCATTATTGCGGTTGGTCTGTGGATAGCGACGCTTGGCGGCTGGGTCTCACTACCTGTCTACGGCAACATACTGTTTTGGCACGCTCACGAAATGCTATTTGGGTTTGTTACTGCAATTATTCTCGGTTTTTTGTTAACCGCAGTACAAAACTGGACCGGGCAGCGCGCTACTCACGGTAAGACATTGTTTGTCCTCGTTATGCTTTGGAGCTTAGCAAGGTTGGCGTTGCTGTTTGGTACCTATTTGCCTGCACTTGCTGTCATCCTTATTGATTTAAGTGTATTGCCAGTAGCCGCACTGTTGTTTGCGCGTCTGCTGCTTAATGTGAATCAAACCCGTAACTTATTCTTTGTGCCTATTTTACTGTTACTCACCGCGACAAATGCGATGATGCACGCGGGGCTTTGGTTTGATCAGTATGCGTGGCAGGTGCAGGGCGCTTATGCTGCGGTCTTTTTAATTACCCTGTTGATGAGTGTGATCGGTGGGCGTGTCATACCCATGTTTACTGCAAATGGCACCGGTACTTCTCGGGTAAGCGCTTGGCCTTGGTTAGAACGTGCTGCTTTGGGTTGCTCGTGGCTGATCGCGGCGATGTTTTTGTTCAGCCTAGATAGAGTGGTATCGGGCGCTGTGCTTGCCTTATTGTTTGCGTTCGCCTGTGTGTTCCACACTATCCGCTGGTTGCGCTGGCGCCCATGGATAACTTGGCGCGTGCCGTTAGTATGGTCCCTGCACGGGGCTTATGCGTTTATTCCTATTGGGTTGGGCTTGCTTGCTATCTACTACGCGCAAAGTGCAAGTTTATTGGCAACTCATATTCAGCTTGCCAAAAGTACAGCACTGCATGCGTTAACCGTCGGTGCAATGGGTAGCTTGATTTTGGCGATGATGGCACGTATCTCACTCGGCCATAGCGGACGCCCGCTAAAATCTAAACCCGTGATGTCTGTTGCGTTCTTGCTAATAGTACTGGCTGCGTTAGCCCGTGTTGTGGGTATTGTGGTGATGCCCGAGGCTACGTTCAGTTGGTTATTGGTTGCGGCACTGGGATGGATGTTGAGCTATGGTTGTTTTGTTGGTGTGTATCAGAACATCTTGCGAAGCCCCAGAGCGGATGGCCGCCCTGGGTAATCACTCATATAGTGCGGTTTAACCGCGCGAGAGTGTTTTAATAAGATGGTAACCAAATGCGGTTTTAACGGGACCATGTACTTCTAGTGTCGGTTGACCGAATACCACCTTGTCAAAGGCAGGTACCATCTCACCGCGACGGAACTCGCCTAAGTCGCCACCCTGTTTGCCTGACGGACAGAGTGAATGTTTACGCGCTAAGTCGGCAAATTTTGCGCCGTTGGCGAGCTGCTTTTTTAGCTCTTCGGCTTCGGGCTTGGTTTTAACCAAAATGTGTAATGCATGCGCACGTGCCATGAGATTTCTCCTTTACTGATACTTTCATCAGTTTATCACAGCTTGTACGGACTACTCCGACCAAACCGCATATTCATTGCCGCTGGGGCAGGTGAAGTGAAATCGATGACCGCCTGGAAAGCTGAAAATGGGCTTAATGATTTCACCGCCTGCCTGTTCGACGGCATGTAGACTCTTTTGTAAGTCGGGACTGTACAGTACCACCAATACGCTGCCTTGTGCCGTTTGCGCTTTTAGAGGCGCACTGTAAAAGCCACCATCAATGCCGGCATTTTTGATAGCCGCGTAATCGGGACCATAGTCGATATACTCCCAACCGAAGGCGTCATTGAAAAACTGCTTAGTTGCGGCGATATCGCTTGCAGGCATTTCAATATAATTAATTTTAGTGGTACTCATTCTTGGCTCCTAAGCAACCATGGCATCTAAGTGTAGCCCATAATTGTGAGTGCTCAAATTAAGTGCCCCATTGCCTCAATAGGTTGCAGGGTGAAACGAATGGGCTCTTTAAAGTTGAGTCTTTGCAAGGCGGCTCTTATTTCGGTGAGGTCGTGTTCGTTACACACGACCTCGGCCGCTAACATACGTCGGGCGCCGCGGATTTGTTCGGCAATATCGTAGCGTTCGTGGCGACGACTGAAGCCATCAATCTCATATAGGCTAAAGCCCGAAAGAGCGTCTATTTGTAATAGGCAGTCGACCACATCTGCTTTTTGCTCACGACTAAAATACAACTTTAGCAGTTTACTGTTCATGGTAGTGCTTCCTATTTGTGATTTGATAGAGCGCCGGTAATAACAACAAGGTCGCCAGCGTCGCGGTTACCAGTCCACCGATGACCACGGCGGCGAGCGGACGTTGAATCTCGGAACCTGGACCGGTAGAGATCAACAGGGGAATCAGTCCAAATATCGCCGTGATGGCTGTAATTAATACCGGCCTTAAACGGTCGGTTGCGCCAGCGATCACGAGTGAGGGCAGGTGTGAGAAGTGTATTTTGGTTTGCTCGAAGTGGCTGACCATAACGATCCCATTAAGAATCGCCACACCCATTAATGCGATGAAACCTACGGATGCAGGCACAGACATATATTGACCGCTAATCCACAGTGAAATAGCACCGCCACTTAATGCGAACGGTATATTCGTGAGTACGATCGCGGTTAACCCAAGTGAGCCCATCGAAGTAAACAAAAGTATGACAATCAGCAACAGTGCAACAGGTATTACCATCAGTAGATTGGCGCTGGCACGCGCTTGGTTCTCGAACTCACCGCCATATTCGACAAAATAGCCGGCAGGTAGCTCAACCTGCTTCTCAATTTGGCTTTGTAGTTCATTTACAAACCCAACGACGTCACGATTTTCAACGTTGGTTGTAATGAGTGCATAACGGTGACTATTTTCGCGCTCGATAATGGCTGGACCTTGCTCGAAACTGATAGTAGCGACCTCGCTAAGTGGCACGGCTTTACCTTGTTCGGCAATAATTGTGAGCGAGTTGAGTCGTGTAACAGCTTGGTATCCGGAACGTTCACTCTGTGAGCCGAACACAATAGGTGTGCGAATTCTTCCATTCACCGCCTCGCTGACCGAGTAGCCACTTAATTGTGAGTGGATAAATTCGCTAAAGGCACGCTTTGAAATACCATAGTAATTCAGCTTTTGCATATCAGGAACGATACTTAGAAACTGCGCACCGGTTATTACGCTTGCCTGCACATCGACGGCACCCTCAACATCGCGTGCCGACGCAACAATTTCATCGGTCAAACCTGCCAATGTGTCCATCTCATCGCCGAACACTTTAATTGAAACTGCACCGGTGCTGCCCGTTAGCATTTCCGAAATACGCATTTGAATCGGCTGCGTCACGTTCACATTCATGCCAGGGTAACCTGATACAACTTCACGGATGGCATCAATTAAGGCTTGTTTATTGTCAAAACGCCACTCATCTCGTGGTTTCAGCTCCATAAACACATCGGTCTCATTTAATCCCATGGGATCAAGACCCAGTTCATCAGACCCTGTACGTGCGACAATTTGCTTAATTTCAGGGACTTGTTCTAGTAGTGCGTTTTCGACTTGCGTATCAATGGCTATTGACTCGCTGAGTGACAAGGTGGGCGCTTTTTCAAACTGTACGATAATGTCGCCTTCATCCATGGTCGGCATAAATGTCTTACCGACCATGATGAAACTTAAGGCGCTCAGACCAAACAGGACTACAAAACCCGTGATTAACAAAGGTTTGTGCGTTAATGCGCTATTGAGTATTACACGGTAGCTTGCCTGCAAGCGTTCTAACATCTTATTGCGGCGTTTATTAGGACGCATCATCAATGAGGCGAGTGCGGGTATCAAGGTCAATGCGGTAACAAGTGATGCTGCAATAGCGATGACAATTGTGAGCGCGACTGGCGAAAACAATTTGCCTTCAAGGCCTGTCAGCGTCAATAGGGGTAGAAACACGAGTACGATAATAATGGTTCCACTGACTACTGAGGGCGCAACCGATAAGCTTGCTCGATAAATTTTATGCAGAATCGGCAAGTTTTTCTCTGAGTTGAGTTCGGTTTCAACTTTCTCGGTAATGACGACGGATGAATCGACAATCATACCGATGGCAATAACTAACCCGCCCAAGCTCATCAAGTTGGCTGATAAGCCAATCTGACGCAAGCAGATGAATGTAATGAGCGCTGCGATAGGAATGGACAGCGAGACTAAGATAGACGCGCGTATATTTCGTAAAAAGAACACCAATACCGCGATGACCAATACAATAGATTCCATCAACGCATCAGAAATTCCGGCAATCGCTGTATCGATCAGTCCTTTACGGTTATAGAAAACATTGATGTCAGTGTGTTGCGGCAAGCTGCTTTGTAGTTGTGTGAGCTTATCTTTAACAGACGCGACTACAGCCGCTGCATTAGCGCCTTTTAAGCCAACCACTAAGCCTTCTACCGCCTCTTGACCGTTTTTGGTGATAGCGCCAAATCGCGGTAAGTAACTCAATGAGACTTCGCCAAGCTGCTCGAGTCGGTAGATATCACCATTGGCATTTTCCACGCTCAGTGCGGCTAAATCGTTTAATTCAACGATACGGCCCGAGACGCGAGCACTAAAGGTTTCGGTGCCCAGTGTGACGCGTCCTAAGTTACCGACTTGATTGGCTTCCTCCAAACGTGTCTTGATGGCATCTAATGACACCTTAGCTTCGCTCAGTTTGATGGGATCGGGACTGAACTGAAAAGTCCTTACCTTGCCGCCTAAATTAGTCACATCGGCTACGCCCTCTACTGTACGCAACGCAGGACGAATGACCCAGTCGAGTAAGTGTCGCTTTTCACTGAGCGTGAGGTCGGGGTTTTCAACAGTGAACATAAACATTTCACTTAATGGTGTACTCATGGGCGCAAGTCCACCTTGTATACCCGCGGGCAGCGCATCGCGCACTGCGGCAAGCTTCTCTGCCACTTGTTGGCGCGCCCAATAAATGTCAGTGCCTTCCTCAAAATCTAATGTAATCGAGGTGATACCGTATTTAGTTGTCGAACGTAAGATGGTCTGGTTAGGAATCCCCAGCAATTCGGTTTCGATGGGGTGCGTGACTTGATTTTCTACCCGTTCTGCGGCCATTCCGGGAGCTCGCAAGATAATTTTAACTTGTGTCGGTGATATCTCTGGAAAGGCATCCACCGGGAGTTGCCGAAATGATTGTATTCCCGCTGCTATGATGAGCAAAAAGGTGATAAAAACGAATAGTCGGTTTTTTAATGAGAAACTGAGCAATTTGGCAATCATTGCTGCGCCTCCTCGCGACTATCGATTATACCTTTAAGCGCAGCGACAGAATGAGTCACGATGGGATTATCGAGCGATGTGGAAGCGGCTACATAGTAATCTTCACCTTCAACAGCGCTTACGCTAACTGGAATCGGATGAATGGTTTGTTTATCAACACTAAAAACGACAGGTTCGCCGTTTAATGATGACACCGCTGAGCCAGGTACTTTGAATGCGTTTGCGATGTTTCGGAGCGGAATTACACTCATTCGTTGGTAGAGTGTAAATTTGCTCTCTGTTAGCGGCGATGACCACAGTGTGGTAAAGCCATTTCGTGTCGATTGCTCGCGATAGTCAATAGTGAATCGTTCGCCTTGAACGCTGATGTGGTGCACCGACGATGCAAGTTCATTGGGCGCTTGAACGGCAAGGCGTATTTCAGACCTATCAATGACGTAGCCAATTCGCATGTCATCGGCGTCTGATTGCCATACGCCGTCGATGGGGGCCTTTAGTTCTGCGCTATCATCGGCGAGTTGATGAAAGCGCGATAAAAGAATTTTAATTTCATGCATTTGATCCGACAGACGGAGGTATTGGTCTAAAAAGTTTTGCCAATCATCAGCTGACAAGGCATTGCGTTGGTATAAGTTTGATTTGCTTTTATGCTGTTGTTGAGCAACGTCATATTGTGCTTTTACCGTCTCGAGACGGTGAAAAAAGTGTTCGACAGACGGGCCCGTGATGGTTGCAATGCGTTGACCTAAATTAACGCGAGTACCATCCGTCACTGCAAATTGGACATGTGCGTTCTCGAACGGATTCGCAATCACTAAATGCTTCTGGGTCATCGGTTGGTAAGTCGCCAATAGCGGTGCTCCTGGTACCATATCAGCAACTTCCGGCTGCTGTAGCCCAAGCTCATAGTTCTTAAGTTCTGCGATAGAGACTGCTGTTTGTGCAGATACTTGCGTTGAACTCAACGCCACTAGTATTAAAAGAAATGAATAACCAAGGGTACGACGGTTCATAAAGAGACTCCCTGAGCTTGATTGAGTTGTGCTTTGGCCATCTGAAGCTGTACTTGCGTGAGTTGGAAGAACTTCTGATAGTTGAGTTGTTCTATCAGCCGCTCGATGTACATTTTTGTATCAATTTGGTGTTGTCGATATAGCGCGTCGAGCTCATCGAGTGCTTGCGAACTGATAGAAGCATTTTGTTTCGCCAGCTCAACTTGTTGTTGTAATTGTTGATACTGACTTCGGCGCTGGGCGATTCGGGTTTGAATGTCGATCACGGTCGTTTTTAAGCGGGTATTGATATCAGATTGCTCGCGCTGCAACGCATCAAGGTCGAGCGACGAAAGTGTCCGAGAAAATGTTAAGGGTATCGCGAGTCCGACCCCGAGCTGTGTTTCTGTTCCTGCGACTGAACGAATATCTTTGACACCGGCCGTTACGCGCCAGTTACTTTGACTCGCGGCATTATTTTCGGCGTTTAATAGCGCAAGTTGCCATTGTAATTCAATCGCTTGAACGCTCGGGTGCGTCAGATTCGACGAGTCCGAATTAGGTTCTTCTAGGGTGTCGGGCAACTGAGCTTGACCCGTGTATTGCTGCCATAGCCGATAGAAATGCTGTAACTCGACCTGCTTTTTATTGAGCTCAACGTTATAGCTATTAAGGCGCTGCTCAATAATGAGTTGCGCATACTTAGGCGATTGCTTTTGCTGAACTTGAAGCTCGACAGTCGCCAGCATTTTATTGAGTGCATCGATAGTGTGCTTTATAAAGCGTTGCTCGACCTCAGCTTGTTGAGTTTCCCAAAACAGTTGACGAATTGTGCCAGATATCCACAAGTCGATTTGTTGCTGTTGAACAACATGGTATTGATGACTCAATTGTTTTGACGACTGAAGAAGTTCATGTTGCTTGGGTGTGAGAAACGCAAATTCAAATAATAGTTCAGTTTCATCACTACCTATCGCATTATCTTGGGTCTGCCAGCGCATAATAGAGGCGGTGATGGGTTCTGCTAACCAACTCCGTGTGTTGAAGGTTTGTAAGGTCGTAGGATCATGTTCGAGAATATTCGACCGAGCGTAATCTACGAGGTCATTCGCAAAAGCATTGTTCAGAAAAAATAACGCACTCAGCGAAACAAAAATTTTCGGTGCTTTGATGCGGGTAAAAGACATCATCAACTCCATCGGTTAATATCAACACATAATCTAGGGTTTTTATGATGAAAAGACATCGGACACATGTCCTATAACAGCTATAGCAGGGGGATTTATGACAATTGACCGATTGTTGATGGTCGTTTTTTTGTTGATTGCAGGGGCCAATGTGTCGGATGTTGTAGCTGACTATAAAATGGAAGTGGCAGTGTGGCATTTGATCGTTGAGGGGATTACCGTCGTCATTTCTATTATCGCTTTCATCGTGCTCTGGCGTCGTGTTATTCGCAGAAACAATGAACTGGCGCATTTACGCACTGCGTTGATAAAGCATCAAGAAAGTGCAGATGCTAGAGAGGAGGCCTCTTACTCAACGGTAAAAACTTGGTTTAATGAATGGAAGCTTTCGCCGAGTGAGCAAGAGGTCGCTGTATTGATGATCAAAGGGCTGACATTTAACGAAATTGCGGAAGTCAGGAGTACGAAGGAAAAAACCGTGCGACAACAGGCATCCGCCATCTATGCGAAGTCTGGTTTGAGTGGTCGCAATAATTTATCAGCGTGGCTGATCGATGCATTACTTAATTGACGACTGCTAAAGTGTCAGTGCTTTAGCAGTCTCTTTGTTTAGCTCGGTTAACGGGTACCAAAAATTTTATCCCCGGCATCGCCCAGCCCCGGGATGATATAGCCCTGCTCATTGAGCTTGTCATCGAGTGATGCAGTAAAAATTCGTACATCGGGATGCTTGGCCAATACGGCTTCAACGCCTTCGGGCGCCGCCACCAACACGAGTACGCGAATGTCCTTACAGCCTTGTTGCTTGAGCATGTCGAGGGTGGCAATCATACTGCCGCCGGTAGCGAGCATCGGGTCGATAACGAGGGCGATGCGCTGGCCGATGTCGTTAACGAATTTATCGAAATAGCTGACGGGCTCTAACGTTTCCTCATTACGGTATAAGCCGACAACACTAACTTTTGCGCTGGGGATGAGTGTGGTAACGCCATCCAGCATCCCCATACCTGCGCGTAGAATAGGGACTACCGTGACTTTTTTACCTTTAAGTTGCTCGACCTCAATAGGTGTTTCGTTCCAGCCCTCAATGGTATGTGACTCCAGCATAAAGTCACTGGTCGCCTCGTAGGTAAGTAACGTACTGATTTCATTGGCAAGTTCGCGGAAGCTCTTGGTCGAGATCCCGTGTTTACGCATTAATCCAAGCTTATGCTGTACAAGCGGATGCTTAATGACCTGTAATCCCATGGCGATGCCCCTTTATTCATGTTCTTGGCGGCAAAGCATAGCAAATTTCGCTGTTTTTTACTTGCCGATGTCCACTGCATCGACCGGACATACTGCATAACAGCTGGGCTCAGGATAGAAACCTTCGCATTCGACACATAACGACTGCTTAATTTCGTAATGCTCGTCACCCATCTCGATCGCTTCGACCGGGCACTCAGGTACACACATATCGCAGTTGATGCAGTCTTCGTTAATGGTGATCATGCTCGCTCCTTTTTATCAGAAAACACATGGGTCTATCTCCTGAGTCGATAGCGACTTCAGCAGGAACATAGACTTGATAACCCGAGCCCGGTGCGCGTAAAAGCGGCGTTCCCTTGTTATCCACAAGCTCAGTGACTTTAAGTGGATAGTTACCTTTGGGCGTGATGAGTAAAAGTTCATCGCCCACCGAGAATGCATTTTTTACATCAATAAGGTAGGCATCTTGGTTGTCGCTTGCGAGTAACTGACCGACAAGTTGCTCTTTTCCTTCACTATGAGCGCGTTCGTAGTTCTGAAGTGACTGTGCGCTGTGACGTTGTAAGAAGCCATGAGTAAAACCACGGTTCGCCATGCCATCAAGCGCATTGAGCAGTTGCGGGTTGAATGGCTTGCCCGCTACGGCATCATCAATGGCACGTCGGTAGACTTGGGTTGTACGTGCGACGTAATAGTCGGACTTGGTCCGGCCTTCAATCTTCAGTGAGTGAACACCCATTTGTGTCAGCGGTTCGACTAAATCAACGGCACGAAGATCTTTGGAGTTCATCAGATAACTGCCATGAATATCTTCATCCAGTAGCATGGGCTCATCGGGACGTTGAGGATCGGCGACTAAGATGGGGTCCGGTATATATTGGCCGACTTCGTCTTGCTGTGCAGGTTGCGTGTGGTACTTCCAACGACATGCGTTGGTGCATGCGCCTTGGTTGGGATCACGTTTATTGGTGTAACCGGAGAGTAAACAGCGACCCGAATAAGCCATACAAAGAGCGCCGTGGACGAATACCTCAAGCTCCATATCAGGCACGTGTTCGCGCATTTCTTTGATCTCTTGCAAAGACAGTTCGCGTGAGAGGATCACCCGCTCGATGCCCTGTTGTTGCCAGAACTTGAGTGCCGCCCAGTTCACTGTATTCGCTTGCACAGATAAGTGCAGTGCTTGTTCAGGGAAGTGCTGGCGCAGCAACATCACGATACCCGGATCTGAGACGATTAATGCATCAGGCTGTAGAGCAACCACCTGCACCATGTGTTCAACAAACTGCGTCAGTTTTGCGTTATGCGGTGCGATGTTGACCACGACGTAGAAGCGTTTACCCAGTTTGTGGGCGTAGTCGATAGACTCACCTAAATTTGCCAACGTAAAGCTGTTGTTTCTTACCCGTAAGCTGTAGCGTGGCTCGCCCGCATAAACCGCATCTGCACCGTAAGCAAAAGCGATTTTCATGGCGGTCGGATTCCCGGCAGGGGCGAGTAGTTCGGGGCTTTTATACATCGACATAGTTTAAGGTACTGATCCAGTTACGTGCGGAGCTAAATGCTCGCAGGTTACTGCTAAATGCCTTATCACGTGTTGATGTGAATCAATAAACTACCGATGTGAGGCGCTTGAGATGGGGGCAAAAGAGTGCTAATGATAAACAAAATAAGCAAACTTTGGTTATTTGTAATGAGTCGTTTCGTTCAGTTCTTATTGGTTAGTATTATGTTGGCACCTAGTGGTGCGAAAGCGGCGCAAGCCACATGCATTGAAAACAAGGCAGCGCTGCTTGAGTTAGATTTTATGAGTTTTGACCAAGACTTTGAAGGGGGCTGGCGCGCCGTTGCCGATACACCCGGTTGTAAGCCAGAAGCGGTTAAACTGATTGAGGCGTATCAACAACAACGAACTGACTTATCGGACGGTATGAAGCACACGCTCCGTCTACATCAAGCCCAGCTGCATGCGGAGTTGGGTCACAATGAGGCGGCGATTGCTTTATTTAGACAGAGTTATAAACCGGACGAGCAGGACCGTAGCGGGTGGAACCCCTATATGGATGCGACCATTGCATTTATTAAAAAGGACAAACCGAAACTGGTTGATGCAATAGCGCGTCTAAAAGCCGTTCCGCGCCCCGAGGGATTTGATCCGCGCGATGCTGAAGGTAATCCGATTGAAGTGCCGTGGCCACCTAACTTAACTATTGTTGAATCTTATCTGCGATGCTTCGATATGAATTATGTTGAAGTGAATGTCGAGGGACAATGCCCTCGACCTAAAAATGATGAAACGGCTGACTAGTCGGATAGGTAATATTCAACCGTTGAGACGACACGTACTTTTTTAAGGTGTGGGTTATGACGGTCACGTTCTTGAATACTGAATAGGCCTTGGCGGGCATCTTTTATCTTGCCGAGCTCGCTGTTGCTATCTTCGGCGAACTTCTCTGCCACTTCGCGTGCATTCTTAGTGGCTTCTTCTATCATTTCGGGTTTCACATCGTTTAATCGGGTGAATAGATACTCGGGTTGCGCTTGGTAATCGTCGGTAGATAGCACCATACCTTGTTTACCTAATTCCGATAGCGAACTCATCATGTCGCGTATTGTTTCGACGCGGGTTGAATACACGGTAATGGTTTGGGTGGCGGTGTAGCGAAACTCAGCCGGTTGACCTGAGCCATAACGTTGTGCCGACTTATCGGTGATCGAGGGAGCTGCGACGGAAATCTCATCGGCTTTAACCCCTTTACCCTTTAGAAATTCGGTGACTTGCTGCTTGCCTTGTTCAATAGTTTGATAAATATCCGAAAGCTGATTGCTGGCAGCGGTAAATTGAATCGGCCAAATGACGGTGTCGGCAACATACTCGCGTTCAGAGAGCCCTTTCACAGTGACACTGCGATCCATTGATCGAAAGTCGGTTAAGCCTTTTGAAAAAAATGTACCAAGTACCCCACAACTGACGATCAGTCCGATGGCGATGATGATGCTGTTTTTGGTTTGCGACATGAAGCCTCCGATTCGAGTTCGACCCAATTTCTACCAGCTTCCTTGCCGCGATATAGCGCGTCATCCGCACGCTTTACTAATGTATTGACCGAGTCATCGGGTTTGAGTTCACTCACTCCGATGCTAGTAGTCAATTGAATGTTCTCATTTATAACTGTGTGCCAGGGATATTTTGCAATTGCTTTGCGAATGCGCTCAGCAACTTGCGCGGCGTGATTTAAGTTGGTTCGTGGTAAAAACACCAAAAACTCCTCACCCCCCAACGAGAAACTTTGTCATGGTCGCGTACGGTGTCGCGTAAAATATCAGCAGTAATGCGAAGTACCTTATCGCCGACTTCGTGCCCATGTGTATCATTGACTGATTTAAAATGGTCAAGGTCGAGCAACAAAACAGAAACGTTGCGTTGTTCGGCGTGTTTATTCTGTAAGGCTCGTTTTAATAACTCCGACATATGTCGGCGATTTCTTAATTTGGTTAATGGATCGGTGGTTGCGTAGAACCTGAGTTGGTCATGAGTTAAATTGACCTTATTTAGGTAATACAGTGCTAAGTAACCAAACATCATAAACACTACCGTCAGATTAAAAATATGAACCCCGACGACAGCGGTAGCATTGATTGGCTGCATAGCAGGATAGTACCAACTGAATAAATCAAGGCTAAGATAATATACCCACAACCCTAATAGCGTTAACACTGCGGGCTTGAGGCTCATGCTGACAAATATGGCGGGAACAAACATTAATAAAAAATAGTGGAAGCCACTGTCCCATCCGATCATGAGCGTACCGAGTGCCGAGTGGTAGAGCACTTCTAACCAAATAAGCGATATGGCTAGCATATTTTTGCGCTGACCGAATGCCCAATATGCAGTAAGATACATTGCAATACTGAGTAAATTGACCCAGGCAAGGATGGGCGAATCAAGTATCAAAAAAATGAAGAAAAACGCGACATCGATTGATGCAGCGATAATGCAACACCGTTTCGCAACTTGCCAAAACTGCGGGCGCTTAGGTGAGAGCGCACTGAACGCTGACAATTCCATGTCGTAGCCAGATCCCTATATAAAAAAGCGTAGTGTAATGTTACAGCATGCTGAATGTAACATTTTATTTCAACCCGGTGTTAATAATATTTAAGGTTGCTCGGCGCAAATTGAGGTCTTTTCAACGCGTAAATGGGCGATTTCAGTTCATGATGTGTTCAGTCTGAGGATGCGCTTATTGGCATTGTTTATTTTTCCCTTATAGTTTTTCTAAACAACGAAAAGGAATTTATGATGCTTCAGCCCGTTACACTTACTCAATTTCATGACATATTTTCGTGGCCAACAACCTCGAACGATCGTCTCTTTTGGTTGGGTCCAAATGTTGATGCAAATAGTCCCATAGATGATGTTTGGGCGCGCTTAAAATGTGACGAACGGCCGTCTCTGGGATTTTGGTGCGACAATAAGTTAGTTGGTTTTGCACAATGTTATGAAAAGCACGAGGGTGCAAGACACATTGCATGTTTGATTGTAAACCCACAGGAGCGAGGTAAAGGGCTAGGGCGCCTATTTGTGCAGGAGTTACTTGATTACGCTTGGCAACATCCTGACGTTGAGCATGTTACATTAAACGTATTGCCAGAAAATCATCGCGCACTGAATCTATATCGCAGTTTAGGGTTTGTAGAGCAGACCAATAGCGATCCACAGATGGTGCCTATGCGTTTAATGCGCTAGTACACGCTTATTTTTGAGAGTTCTATGCACGTACAACAATTTGAGTTAACGCTGCCTGCCTTTAATCGAGGCTTTCACTTAATCACTGATCGCGTAGAGCGGTTATTAGCGGAAAAGTGCCAATTATCGACTGGCCTCGTGCATGTGTTCATTCAACATACCTCGGCTTCATTGACGATCAATGAAAATGCCGATGCGACCGTGCGGGGTGACTTTGAACGCCATTTCAACGAGATGGTGCCTGAGAACGCGCCCTACTATGAGCACACCTATGAGGGGCCTGATGATATGCCAGCTCACTTGAAGTCGAGTATTCTAGGCGCGAGTGTGACTGTACCGTTAACCCAAGGGCGTCTTAATATGGGCACATGGCAAGGTATCTACTTGTGTGAGCACCGTGACCGCGCCAGCAGTCGAAAACTGGTGCTCACTGTACAAGGTGTTTAAGCTTTAAAAGTGAGCTTAATACCGTTCTA
Organism: uncultured Idiomarina sp.; assembly: GCF_964010655.1. NCBI lineage: Bacteria > Pseudomonadati > Pseudomonadota > Gammaproteobacteria > Alteromonadales > Idiomarinaceae > Idiomarina > uncultured Idiomarina sp. The sequence goes on along the minus strand of NZ_CAXGLS010000022.1, from coordinate 24,023 downwards.
ACCAATGCGCATAAGGGGCGGGTAATACCCAAGACGGCTTCTCAACACGCAATGCTTTAGCAGTATCGTAAGGCCAGTGTGGGTTCGATAAATGTGCACGGCCAACCATCACTAAGTCTAACTGACCCTGTGCGACGGTATGTTCTGCCAGCTGTGGTAAATCCATTCCCCACGCCGATGCAACGGGAATATCCGCGGCGTTTCTGATGCGTTCAGCAATCGGCGCCATAAAGCCTGGTCCCCATGGAATATTGGCGTGCGGCGTTGAGAAACTGATACTGACGTTTAAAAAATCCAACCCTTCTGCTTTGAGTAACTCAGTTAACTTAATCGACTCTTGCAACTGCTCCTCGTCATTGCCATCAAATTCGATAACACCAAAACGTGCAGTTAGCGGGAAGTTATCGGGCCATACGGCTTTGACCGCCCGGACAGTTTCGACTAAGAAGCGTGCGCGGTTCTCAAATGACCCGCCATACTCGTCAGTACGCTGGTTAGCGTGTGGCGAGAAAAAGCTTTGACCAAGGTACCCATGAGCAAAGTGCAGTTCTAACCACTCGAACCCTAAGTCGCGAGCACGCTCTGCGGCAGCAACAAAGTCATTTTGCACACGCTTGATATCTTCTAACGTCATCTCTTTGGGTTGGCGAGGCAGGTTCGCACCAAAAGCGATTGGTGAGGGCGAGAGCGTTTCCCAGCCTCGGACGTCCTCTTCAGCAATATGGTCGTCGCCGTCCCATGGACGGTTGGCACTTGCCTTCCGTCCCGCGTGGCCAATTTGAATACCCGCTACCGCACCGGCGGCTTTGATGTTGTCGACAATCGGCTGCATCGCTTGTGCTTGCTCGTCATTCCACAACCCGGTGCAGTTTGGGGTGATACGTCCTTCAGGAGAAACTGCGGTCGCCTCAACAATAACTAAGCCCGCACCACCGCGCGCTAAGCTGGTGTAGTGACTGAGGTGCCAATCGTTGACCACGCCTTCTTCTGCCATGTACTGGCACATCGGAGGTACGGCAATACGGTTACGCAAACGAACATCTTTTAACTCAAATGGTTGAAATAAAGCTGACACGCTAAGTACTCCTTGTTGATTACTGCGCTTGTTCTAGTTGCTTAATTAACGCTTCTGCTAGAACTTTGTCGGAAAAAGGGTTCTGACCGGTAATCAGTTCGCGGTCGATAACGACGTTGGGCTGCCACGCTTCGGCTTGTTCGAGATTCGCGCCTGCGGCTTGCATCGCAGCGGCTGGGTAATAACGGATTTGTTTGCCATTAAGTGAGCGCTCGAAAACTTGTTCTTCTGGGGTCGAGAAGATAGTCATGTTATAGCCCTCGTAGATCCAATCTTGCGCTTGTGATTGACCTTCTTTCGCAAATTGGTCAATAAACTGTGTCGGCATTTGCTGTGGTGACAGCAGTGCAATAGGGCCGTGGCAAATTGCGGCGGTAGGCTTTTGTTGGTTGTGGAAATAAGTCAGTAGCTTACCGACTTCAGGATTACCGACCAAGTCAATCAGGGGTGCATGACCGCCAGGTATGAATAGACCATCAAATTGGCTCAAATCACTTTTGAGTACGTCGGCGAGTTTGTGGGTATCGTTAATGCCATCAAGGTTAGCGATGACTTTTTGAATGCGCTGCATTTCTTGCTCATCGCCGCCGAAATATTGTGTATCGACAGAACGTTGGTCGACCCGCGGTGCGTTACCTTTTGGAGTGACCAAAACGAGCTCGTAGCCCGCTTGCTGAAGCGCATCAGCCGGTACACCAAATTCGTTCAGGTAGTATCCCGTTGGATATTGGCTGCCATCAGCAAGTTCTAATTGTGTTTCACTGGAGAGTAAAACGAGTACCTTGCCCTTGCTCGCCACCGCTGCTTGGCAAAACAGCAATACTGCACCTAAAGTGGCAGTGAGTAAGAGTGACTTGATAAAACCGATTGTCATAAAGCCTCCAATTAAGGCGTAAATTTTGATGCGCTTATAGTAGCGTGTGTACTATCATTCGATAATAAGAAAAAATCTATTTGACCCATCGAAAAAATGAATAGCAAATGAATTTATACACTAAGGATATTAACCTTCTGTTGGTTTTTCATACACTTTATGAAGAGTTAAATGCTACCCGGGCAGCGCAACGTATGTCACTGAGTCAGCCCGCATTAAGTCATAAGTTAAATAAACTTCGCCACGAAATGGGAGACTCATTATTCGTGCGTGCAGCGAGGGGATTGACCGCGACACCGCGTGCCCATGAGCTTGCGCGTCAGATGCAACCACTTATTCATCAGCTCAGAAACTTTTATGAACAAACCGAAGGACATGATTATCTGAGTAGAACGGAGTCGATACGGATCTATACGACAGATTATATGGAGCAGGCGCTATTGCCTCATTTATTGCCTTTAGTTCGGCAAGCTGCACCTAATGTCACCATAGTTACGCAAAATACGCGAGGTCGTCTCCCACGCCAGGAGTTGGAAACCGGCGAATGTGATATTGCTATTGCAGGGTTTTACAGTGACTTACCTGACACGTTGCGACAACAACGCTTGATTGAGGAGCCATTTAAAGTATTAGCAGCTAGGGATAATCCGCATGTCATCGGCGGCTTTTCACTTGACGATTACTTAGAGTGTGAGCATTTACTTACTACCTTAACCGGTGATTTGAAAGGGTTGGTCGATCAAAAGCTGGCAGAGTTGGGGCGTGAACGTAGTATCGTTGCAGGTTTATCCAGTTTTATTGTGCCGACTCGGTTATTAACCGGGACGCGTTGGTTGCTGACTTGTTTGCGCTCAATAGCTGAGCAGGCGACCGTATTGGATGATAATTTAGTCATACTTGAACCACCCCTTGACCTTCCGAATGTGCAGGTAATGCAGATTTGGCATGAACGGACGGATGCTGATCCGATGCGTCGATGGTTAAGAAACACAATACAAGAGGTACTCCAACGTGTCTGCAGAGAGCACTCAAGTTAACCAACTTTTTATGATTTATATCGGCGGTAGCGCGCCGGGTGCACATATTGAGCTCCATGATGTGCGGTTTGCGGTCGCGCCAGTGATTGAAGCCACTTTTCCGGCATTACGACAGCAGTGGTTCGGTTCGCAGCAGGGTCTCCATATGGATAGCTACGTTGCCTTACATCATGTCGATGGCTATCGCATTTTGCTCACCAAAGAGCCCGTCGACAATCAGGGAGTATCCTTATACTTTGTGAATTTTGGTGGTTATTTCCCGGGTCGTTTGGCGGAATTCCATGATTTTACTGTAGTGGTGGCGAAGTCAGCCGCGGATGCTAAACAACGGGCACGAGTGCACGTTTCTGCCACAGGGCTTGCGGGCGCCGAACAACTGCATAAAGACGACTTGCTTGAAGTCGATGACTGCCTCAAGATTGATTTACTCGATGGCTATGCCATTAAACTTGAATACGATGGCGTGCAACAGCCGTTAAAGCCCGATTGGATGGGCTACCACCCTTTACCTTAGGATTCTCGAATGGCGGACAAACACCCCCTGCACCAACGACACCACGCTTCGGCTAAGCAGTCGGAAGAAGCCATCGCGCGACTGCAGAATAATGACAGTTATAAACTGGCATTTGCTGATAACGACTTTCTACTGGAAGATGATCTTCGTCATGTTCGATTGCAATTAGAGTACTTAAAGCCTGAGCGCGTGCTCGATAAGCATCAGATTGACGCGACGGTAGTCGTTTTTGGTAGCGCGCGTTTTTTATCACCGGAACAGGCGCAATATAACCTCGATATTGCGCAAGCTGAGCTTGATAAAACCCCCAACGATGCGACCACTAAAGCACACTGGATTAAAGCAAAGCGGGATTTAAAGAACAGCCGCTATTACTCGGAGTCGCAGAAATTTGCGCATTTAGTTACTGAGCACAGCCAGAATTACCCTGAGCATCGGGTTGTGGTAATTTCAGGCGGTGGTCCAGGTGTGATGGAGGCGGCTAATCGCGGTGCGACTGAGGCCGGTGGTGAGAGTATCGGCCTTAATATTGTGTTACCCAAGGAGCAATATCCGAACCCTTACATCACGCCCGAGTTTTGCTTCCAATTTCACTATTTTGCCATTCGAAAAATGCATTTCTTGATGCGGGCACGCGCTCTCGTTGCTCTCCCAGGCGGCTACGGCACGTTAGATGAGTTGTTCGAGACGCTCACCCTAATTCAAACAAAGAAAATCGATCCGGTGCCTATTGTACTGATAGGCAAAGGCTTTTGGTCGAAGTTAATTAATTTCGACTTATTAATTGAAGAGGGTTTAATAGCGCCCGATGACGTGAAGTTGTTTACGTTAGTGAATACGGCCGAAGAAGCGTGGGCGCATATCTGCCGATGCTATGAACTCAATGAGGGAATAAATAAATGACATGGGATGCTCTGGAAACGCCTTATTTACGTGTTGATCGTCCGCGGTTTGATGCCAACATCAAGCGTTTGAATTGCCATCTTAGTATATTAAAGACGCCCTTACGGCCCCACGTAAAAACGCTCAAATCGCTGCCTGCGGTTAAGGCTATCTTTAATGGTGGCACGGGACCGATTACCGTATCGACGCTAAAAGAAGCTGACTTTTTTGCAGAACACGGCTTTTTTGACCAAATCTATGCAGTGGGAATTGCGCAGAACAAATTGCCTCACGTTAAACGATTGATCGAACAAGGCGTTGATTTAAAAATCATCTTAGAAAGTGAGACACAGGCGCTTCAGGTGGTCGAGTTTTGCCGTTTGCATGACATCGTTATTCCCGTGCTTATTGAAATTGATTGCGATGGCAGCCGCGCAGGCTTAACTGCTGAGAGCCCTGCGCTGATGGATGTCAGCCAGATCCTGGCGCAAGCTCAACTTTTTAAAGGTGTTCTGTTGCATGCAGGTGGCTCATACGGTTGTACGACGCGTTCAGAAAAAGTCGCGGCGGCTGAGAACGAACGCGCGACTGCTGTTCATGTGAAGGAGCGGCTTGAATTGGCAGGAATTGACTGTCCGATGGTCAGTATCGGTTCTACGCCTACCGCACACTTTGCTCAAGATCTGACAGGCGTGACGGAAGTGCGTGCCGGTGTTTATACATTTTTTGATTTAGTGATGGCGAATATCAATGTGTGCTCACTTGATGATATCGCGTTATCTGTGGTGACTACTGTCATAGGGGTGAAGCCGGAGAAAGGTTGGATCCTCGTTGATGCGGGCTGGATGGCGTTATCGCGCGACCGCGGTACAGCATCGCAAGCGGTCGATTATGGTTACGGTATGGTGCTAGATGCTGTAGGACGACCACTTCCCGACTGGATTGTAGAGAGCGCTAGCCAAGAGCATGGGGTTATTAAACATCGTTCAGGTTCGAGTGCGATACCCACCACTGTTCAGGTCGGCGATAAACTACGTATTCTTCCAAATCATGCCTGTGCCACAGCGTCTCAGTTCGATAAGTACTATGTCGCTGATGCAGAGGGACAATTGAGCGAACAATGGTCGCGGTTTAATTTCTGGTAACAAAAAAGGAGCCAGTTGGCTCCTTTTTTATGAGACCGAGGTGTTTATACCATCGGTTTAGTACCTTTACCGCTGCTACTATCGCGACGCCAGAGGCTGGTGATCCGCGCTGAGCGTACGATGAGCCAAGTGAGTCCAAACAATGCCACAGCAAGTCCGAAAGCGAGCAACCGGCTGTAGGTGCTTGAAGAATAGATACCACCATTACCGACGGGTACCGGCTCGGGCGGCATCAGTGGAAGTCCGTAGCGTTCCGCCATTTTCTTAATGCCGATAAAATGAATGCCTGGGATATTCTCTTGTAAGAAGTAGCCCATCACTGTATCCACCGCGTATGCACGAGCAGGTGCGTCATACTGTAGTCCTGACTTAAACATATCATCGATACCTGGAGGACCTACGATAGTTGCACCACCACCGACGTTGACGAACGCTTTGTAGTTACGATCGGATGAGTATTCACGGAAAATCGCGATACGGTCGGCCACCGCTTCTTGGTAGTTCGCCGGCTCAATAATCGGCAAGCCAGCGCGCTCAATCGTTTGACGAATCGATTGAATACCGACTTGTGGAATACCAATGCCGCGGTCCTCGATACCGCCAATCGAGGCATACTTAGGTTCGAACGAAATCACGCCGGCTTTGTTGAGTTCACGTGCCATGTCCAACCATAAGAAACCGGGTACGTTAGCCCCCCACTGCGATGACGATGCCGAAGCGATAATAATCGGCTCCGCTTCCATGGCTTCTAATGCAGAATACACGGCAAGATTAAGAGCAGGGAAAGAGCCAGAGACCGTTACCGCGACTAAGTCACCTTTTTCAACGCCTGCTTTAGCTAATAGTTTAACCGCCACGGCTGCCCAGTTGGGGTTCACTGTGGTCTGTTTAGACTCGCGTCCACCGTGGTTGGTCGTGACGATGCTGTTATCGAGACCGACAAAGCCCGAGCGTTGAGGATCGAACTCTGGGTTAATCGGCTCCTTTTCAGCGCGCAAGGGACGGATAACTTCCATTCCTTGGCGCATAATTTTTGCAGCCGTTACCATGGTGGCATAGTTTTCGTCCACGATTGGATCGGTTTCTTTAACGTTTTCGACCGCGAGTAAAGCAATTAATGCCGCGATCATTAATACGATGAGTCCCCAGGCTGGCACACCTGAAGAACGCCAATAAATCTTAGTAAAACTACTCATTTGGGATTCTCCTTACCAGCCAGGCATGTGGAAGGCGCTGCTTGCTTCATACATCTGCAACGCTTCAGGCATGATGACAATCAGTGCGAGGCGCACCAATACGGCGGTGACGGCCAGGCCGCATAATGTCTGTAGAACACCTTGGCGTTCAAACCAGATCGCTATCAGACCGGGAATAATATAGCCGATAATATTGCTCGACATGACGGCCATCATAAAGGATGACTCCAGTGTCGCGACTTGTGCTTGTGCATCGTCGCCCCCCGCAACCATTTGTAAGTCGACCCAGTTAACCAAACTGCCGAGGAACAAATCCATCAAGCCTGCGATGAGATAGCCAGTCAGGATCATAATGATCGTTTGTCGACGTCCATAGATAATGGCAAAACTGGATATTACGCGCACAATCAAGAACGTGAGTAAGGCGGCGACGAGCGTAATCACCAGACTCATGGGTTCGGTCAGTTGCAGGGCAACATAACCAGGAACAACGAGGCCACCTGCGGCGAGTCCGAGCGTTTGTGTGAGCAATAAGGTAAAGAATAATCCGATGCCAATGGCAACGGCTAAAATATTTAATGCGATCACAGGTCTTCCTCCTTCAAGGAACGGTTTTGGAAGAACCGAGCGACTTCTTCGCCGCCACCATGAATGTTACACATGCCGACAACGAGTGCACTGTTGCCAGCTTCTTCCAGCAAGGTTTCGGTAATATCAGTAATGGCTGCGTTCTCCATTACGAGAATTTTTTCTGGGTCGAGTCCGTATTTCACTGCGGCGCGAACAAAAATAAAGGTGCCCGATCCCATTAGGATGTAGCGGTCAGCTTGGGTCCACTCAACAGCCGCTTCAGCCATTTGCTGAGAACGGTGCGGACGGTCGGCACGACAGTTGATTAATACGATACGTCTGCGCTCATTACCGTGCTTTTCCAACATGTTTTCCCAAATTTTACCGGTCGACTCGGGATCGTTTGCTGCAAATGCATTAACGAAAACAATTTCGCGGCGGAAATAATTTACGTGAAGTACTTGCATAGCACCGGCTTCGGGTTCGAGTCCAATCATGCCTTGCAACGCCTGCTCTCGCTCAACACCTAAGTGCTCGCAAACTTTTAATGCTAACGCCACATTCTCAGCGTGTTCAGAATATTTAAATTGCTTGAGAATATCGTCGCTGATGGCCTCGACCTCTTGTTCAGTGACGCCGTGTAGCTGGCTGTTGCGGTCTTTGGTCGAGTGCTCGAAAACACCCAGTAAATCGCGTTCCGCGGTAAAGAGGTTACCCTTGACAGGCGTGCTACCTGCTAATGCTAGAGCCACATCCTCTTCGCCCGGACCCATGACATCCAGGTGGTCAGCGCGCGCATTGGTGATGACGCCTACGTTGGAGCGCACCATACGCAGTTCGCTGAGCGATTGGTAATGTGGCTGCAATGCCATACATTCCATCACTACAATTTCGGGTTTAAGTGAGGCCATGCGTTTGAGCGTACGCATTTGCTCGATAATGTTGGCACCGCTAATGCGGTAGATAGGAAACTCTCTTCCTTGAGGGTCAGTGATAGCGGCTGCAGAGCCGGTGGTTTTAGCGCAAATACGCTTGCCACCTGATCTTAAGCCCGCTGCGATAAGCCGGGTGACACTGGTTTTGCCGCGGGTCCCATTAACATGCACTCGTACTGGAATTTTATCGACCAGTAATTTGTGCCGGAACGCTTCAAACGCCGCAGCGATAACCAGTAAAAGCCAGATCGCAGCGACAATTCCGAGCAGGATGGGAATATCGTTCATCCAATATCCCTCGGCCCAATACTGTGACGAGAGTGTCTCTGCCATAATTTAAATAGCCTTTTAGGTTATGAATATACATACGAACGTGCATGTATATATTTAGCGAACTGCAAAGAAAAATACCAAGTATTTTAGTAATCTTTACAATTCGCTCGGCTATATAAAACAGATCACTCGAAGGCGAATTATTTATTTAGAATAGGTTTTAAAACAGCTATTTCGCCATCAATTTGGGTCATTAATTTTAGGTCTAAAATATCTGCCATTAGTGGATATATGTGAATATTTTCAAACCGATCGATAGTCATCCCGTTTTTAAACGCTGGACCCACTGCGACAAATAAACCATCCATGTCACGATTGTTATAATAACCGTGCGTGCCACCGTCGGAGCGCTCTTCGACAGGTCGAGTTGCGAAACTCACCGGTGCATCAGTTGAAAGCACGATGGCGGGCTTACGAGGGCCATCACTGACATGTAATTGTTTAAGCTTGTCATCGGTTTCAACGCGATAGCCAAGGTCGCTACTGTTCTCTAGTTGTGTTCGAAGTGCCGCAATATCATCAGCGCTGGTGTCTTCGTTAGCATAAATGAGATAGCGTGTTTGCGAATTTACGGTGGTAAATTCTTCTTCGTCAATAGCTAGGTCATCTTCCTCGATCATGGCATCCGCTTTAATCGGTGCCATACCGTGGTCTGAAACCACGATTAAGTTGACTGAGCCTTCGGTTTCGTCCTGAATACGTTGCCAGAGCTGGCCTATCAGCTTATCGACGGCTTGAACCGCGCCTTTTGTCTGCTTCGAGTCAGGACCAAACTTATGACCCATTGAGTCAACGATTGAAAAGTAGCCGGTGATCATTCGAGGGCGACTTTGCTCAGGCAACTGCAACCATTGAATAATTTGGTCAACCCGCTGCTGGTTAGGCGTGAAATTGCTGTAGGGATAGTAATAAGTGGGCGTGCGTCCATTGATGCGCGCGCTGGATTCTGGCCAAAAGAAGGTCGCTGACTTAACGCCTTGAAACTCCGCTAAATTCCAAATTGGTACGGTATGTAACCAAGTACCATCCTTTGCACCGTCCGCCATTTTGTAGCGTTGTTTGCGCTCAGTATCATAAAAATTATTATCAACGATACCGTGGTGTGATGGGTACTGACCGGTGACTATGGAAAGATGGTTTGGAAACGTTTTAGACGGATAAACCGGCATCAGCCCTTTGGCGCGAACGCCTTGCTCAGCTAGATGACTAAGATGCTCGGCGTGATGTTGCTCGATATAGTTGTAGCGAAAGCCATCAATAGAAATAAGCACAATAGTCTGTTGGTCAGCTTTTGCAAAGGCTGACGTCGCGGCTAATAAACCACTAAAAACTAATAGTAGTGAGGTAAGAAAACGTTGCATGGCATATTCCCTGATTCGATCTATTAGACCTTTTTAACAAACTCAGATTTCAATTTCATTGCACCTACACCGTCAATCTTGCAATCGATATCATGATCGCCATCGACTAAACGAATGTTTTTAACCTTAGTGCCGACCTTAACAACTAATGATGAACCTTTGACTTTAAGGTCTTTAATAACGGTGACGGTGTCGCCATCATTAAGCTCATTGCCATTGGCATCACGAATCACTTTATTGTCTTCATTGCTCTCGTCATGCGGTGACCATTCGTGTCCGCACTCAGGGCAGACTAATACGTTACCGTCTTCGTACGCGTATTCAGAAGCGCATTGTGGGCAAGCAGGCAATTGATCCATCGAGAGACTCCATCTTTAAAAAGCGCTCAGTTTACCTGAGTTTGCTTAACAGAACATTTGATTTAGACCAAAACCATGACAATTGCGGTCGTTACAAACGCTAGAATAATGTTTAGTACAACGCCTGTGCGCGCCATATCGCGAATGCTGATGCGATTAGACGCAAATACAATTGAGTTAGGTGGCGTTGCTACGGGCATGCAAAATGCACAGCTGCAAGCAATCACCGCTGGAATCATGAGTATCTCAATAGGCTGATTAATGGCCTGTGCGGTTGCTGCTAAAATGGGCATTAGAAGCGTTGCTGTGGCTGTGTTAGAGGTAAACTCGGTCATAAATGAAACCGCCAGCGTGAGTACCAGTATCAACAACCACAGTGGCCATTCTCCTAATACCGTTAAAGACTCGCCCATTAACGTGCCGAGACCACTTGCCATGACGCCTTTAGCGAGACAAATACCGCCCGCGAATAATAATAAAATACCCCATGGGATGTCTTTCGCTAGCGACCAATCGAGTAAGGTGGGTTGTTGCTTTTCTCCCGTTGGAATAATGAACATGGCCAGCGCACCCGCTAAAGCGACAGTCGCATCGTTCAGTGCGGGTAGCCCCAACAGACCTGTCCAGCCGCCAAACGGGGTGGTGCGCATCACCCACAGTAATACCACGACACCAAACACAGTCAGCACGCGTCTCTCATAAGCTGACATTTTATCTTGTTGGGGTAATTGTAATGGCATGCTCAAATGAATGTTACGAGTGAGATACCAAGCCATTAATGGAATGCTGATAACCATCATGGGTATGCCAATACCTAGCCAACGCGTGAAGTCGAAGCCCTGCCCTGAGATATTTTCATATATTGAGGCAAATATAAGATTAGGTGGGGTGCCCACTAAGGTGGCAATACCACCCACCGACCCTGAATAGGCAAGACCTAATAATAGGGCTTTTTGGAATGGCTTGTTGTCGGTGGCATCTGCAAGTGCCAATGCCACGGGCAGCAAAGCCAACACACTCGCGGTGTTAGAGATCCACATCGAAAGGAAGGCGGTTGCACACATGAACGCGACAACGATGCGACGGCCACTGTCGGGGCCAATGAGCGCAATTAATGACAGTGCGAGTCGCTTGTGTACGCCGCTGGCTTCAATGGCTTTTGCCATCATGAACGCCGCCATGAATAGCAGAATAATGTTATCGCCTAAGGCTGTCGCCGCCTCTTTAGGGTCAAGCACACCAATAATGGGTAGTAAAATAAAAGGTAGCAACGCCGTTATCGCTAGTGGAATACATTCAGAAACCCACCACCAAGCCACCCATATGACGATTGCTAAAGTCAGCGCAGCATCAAGCGGCATGTCTAAACTTCGTGTTACTATGACACTTAATAGGGCGGCAATAGGGCCGATGACTTTATGGGACATGAGCGACCTTTAGACGTGTTCTTTTTATTGTAGGGAAGTGTAGCATGCGCGATATCGTAATCTTGCACGAAAATGAAGAATGGTTGAAGCCTCTATACGAAGCGTTCGAAGAACGTGGCGTGACACCTAAAAGCTGGTTTTTAGATGAAGGTGTTGTACCGTTTCACAATCAGCCTGATGATGCGGTTTATTACAATCGAATGAGCGCGTCGTCACATACGCGGGGACATCGCTTCGCCCCCGAGCTGACAAAATTGGTGTTAACTTGGTTAGAAAGCCAGAATCGTACCGTCGTGAATGGTTCGCAAGTGTTAGCGCTAGAGCTGTGTAAACTTTCACAGTATGCCGCATTGCAACGTTCAGGCTTGTCGGTACCGCGCACTTTTGCAGCGGTGGGTAAAGCACAACTGGTGGAAGCTGCGAAGCAATTTAATGACTGGCCGTTAATCGTTAAGCCTAACCGCGGGGGGAAAGGGCTCGGCGTACAAAAGTTCAATCAGCTTGATGAGTTGGTTGCTTACACAGAGAGTGCCGACTATGAGGAGCCGCTCGATGGCACCTGGTTAGTGCAACAATACATAAAAGCTAAATCACCGGTTATTACGCGGGCTGAATTCGTCGGTCAGAAGTTCGTTTACGCGGTGCAGGTTAATACTGAACAGGGTTTCGAATTATGCCCAGCGGATGCTTGTGAGATTGCTGAAAAATTCAAAATTACCACGCGTTTTAATGAACACTCGATTATTCATCAATTGGAAACGTTCTTACGTAGTAATGACATTGACGTAGCAGGCATTGAGTTTATTGAAAACAGTCAGGGTGAGCTGTTTGTTTATGATGTCAATACCAATACAAATTATAACCAAGACGCCGAGCAGCGTGCGCACGTTGCTAAAACTGGCATGGGTGCATTGGCGGATTATTTAATCGCATTAGCCGGATAGAAAAATGACCGAGCTCTTGATGAGCCCGGTCGCTTGTACTTTACCACTAAAATTTATAGTCGATACCCATCCAAACGGTCTGTGGTTTGTTTGGGCGCGCACCATCAGGTGTACGTGCAACGATCGCTTGCTGATCGAAGATATTTTCGACTTTTACATAGACGGATGTCTGCGTGTTAAGTTCGTAGCGGCTGACTGCATCGGTAACGAATAGAGACTCTGTTTCGTTAAACGCCGCAGTGCTGTTGTTACAGCCTACGCTGACACACATAGAATCAATATATTTAAAGTTGAGGTAGTTAACCCAGCCGGCATTATTATCAAGGCTAATGCGGACGTTTGCCGTGTGCTCTGGAATATCGTTTAAGCGATCGCCGTCCATAAGACCCGACACTGCATTATCTTTACTGATCTCACCTTGAGTGTAGGTGTAAGCAATATCAACCGGAATCAAAAACTTGCCCGCAGCAAAGGTGTGTTGCGCTTGGAACTCTAAACCTTGCACAACCGATTCGCCAAGTACATAAGTACCTGATTCAGCACCGTTATCACATGGTGTAGCGATAGAGCACAACTGGGTGGTGTCGCTAAAGTCGCTATAGAATGCAATGGCTTCAACAAAAGTATTTTGTTGTTGATAGCGTAGGCCGGCTTCGTAGTTGATACTCGTTTCTGGCTCTTGGTTTTCTGTTGCACCGCCACCGAGTGGTGAAAAGCCTTTGTGGATGCCCGCAAGCACCTGCCATGAGTCGCTTAAGTCGTAGGTAAACGATGCGCCGGGTAGCCACTCATCGCTTGAGTTGGAACGGAATGCTGGCGCAGTAGTACGTGCAGCCTCATCGTACTGGTTACGGAATGATGATACATCTTCGTAACGCAAGGCTAAATTAACTTTTAGCGCTTGGTTAACTTGCCAACTATCGGTCACCCAGAGGCTGGTTGCATCGGCACCTTCAATACGGTTATTGCTACCGGAAGGGCTGACCGTGGATTGATAGACTAAGCTGCCGTTGATTTGGTCGAAGATCTCCACAGGTTGAAAGCGATCCATTTCATCCGTGTGGTCGCGCCCACCGACTTCAAGTGCATGCGCGCCAAGTTGCCACTGTGCATTGAGCTCAATGCCATAGCTTTCATAAGCGCGGTTATTATGTTTGTATTCAAGGTCGAAGGCATCTTCGGTACCGTCAAGAATACCTTGTGCTAGCATGTCGCCTTGGTTCGCGGCACTAACATACGACCCACCACCGTTGAGCTTAAACCAGTCACGTTTGAATTCGTTACGATATGCGACAGCATTGAGCGTAACATCACTGTTTACATCAAAGCCGTAAGCCAAGCTAAAGCCTTTATGGCTGTTGTCCATTTGGTCAATCGATGAGATGCCGTAACGACGATTTGGTGTCTTCGCGAAATCGGCATCGGTTAGGCCAAGATAGGTCTCGTTAGAGATTTCTTCTGAGTACTGCGCCTTGAAAAGCAGGTGGTGTGGTCCTTGATCAAAGCTCAGCTTTGCGGTGTAGTCTTGAATATCATAGCCGCTGTCGCCATGACTGCGATCAATGGCTTTAAAACCATTACTCTCGCGTTGCACTGTCTCAAGTAAGAAGCCCCAAGCGCCTTGCGTGCCACCGACATAAGCATGAATATCGTTACTGCTGAACTCACCCCATTGTGCTAATACCTGACCTGAAATAGCTTGTTCAGGAATGGGAGTAGATACCAGGTTAAGCACGCCGCCCGTTGTTTGAGGGCCGTAACGCAGTAATGGTGCCCCTTTCAGTACTTCAACAGAGGCCATGCGCATAGTGGTTGGGAAATAATACGCTGCTGGGTTTGAATAAGGGGCTGGCGCCATCATCACACCATCTTCTAATAGTGTGACTTTACTTACCCGCCCCGCATTTGCGGCGCGAATACCGATGTTTGGACGTAGCCCGAAGCCGTCTTCTTCTAACACGTAAACGCCCGGAAGGGTTTTCATTAACTGGTTAATATCGGTGGGTACTTCAACGCGCATTTGTTCTTCATCTATCACGGCTGATGAGCCTGCAATCTGACGCGCTTGTTCGGTTGAGCCAATAATTTTTATTGTTTCGATCTCAGTATTCTCTTCCGCGATTACCAGCGGGCTACTTAGCAAGCTTGCGATAGCTAATGCGATCGGGGCTTTATTCATGGTTTATCTCCACACGTTATTTTGATGCGGCAGATAGTAATTAAAATACGAATAATTCGCAATTAAAAATTAAGAATTTATTAACTCTTTATTTAGCAAAGGTGCATTTAATGTAAACGCGCAGTTAATTGCTTGAGCTTTTAACCTGGCGCGGTATGCTGACAATCAACGTTTTATATTAATTTTGTTGGGTTGATTATGTTGCGGTTTGCAGTCGTTATTTTTCTGACTAGTGTCATTGTCGCCGGGTGCTCGTCTTCTTCGCAACGAGATATGAGCCAAGAGCAGGTGTTTATTTGTGGCGCTTATACGGTGTATACCGAGTGGCAGAATGAGCAACTTAAAGTACGCTTTGGGGATCGTCATGACACATTGAAGCAGCAGCGCGTGGCATCCGGTGCTAAATTTGTCTCTGATGACGGTGAAAGTAGCTTCTGGAATAAAGGCAATATGGCCACATTTATCTGGCGGGGCGAGTCACTTCCTGAGTGCCGAGCTGCTGACTCCCTTCCCAAAGCGTTTTCAGCATCCGGAAATGAACCATTTTGGGCATTATCGCTAGAGGGGCAAGAGCTCGAAGTAAGTACGCCAGAAAAAGAGTGGATTGCTTCAGTGACATCTGTTCAGCCTTTGCTTGAAAACGGCACCGTATCACAGTGGCGACTCGCGACCGCGAACGGTGATCAAGTAGATATTCGGTCCGAGGTGTGTCGGGACACGATGAGCGGTATGGTCTATCCTTTTTCTGTGAGTTACTCCGGACAGTTTGACGGTGTCGGGTGTGGTGGTGAGACACTGAGCTTATTACAAGGACCTAAGTGGATTTTGACCGAAACCAATGCATCGATGACACCATCATCTAATATGTACATTCAATTTTTAGCCGATGGCAAGCTAGTGGGGTCTGATGGGTGTAATCGTCGTTTTGGACAATATCAGTTTGGTAGCGAAATGATTCATTTAAAGTGGGTAGGCAGTACACGTCGTGCCTGCTCGGAATCCATTATGCAGGATGCAACCACCTTTGCCGAAGCTGTTAATAATGTACGGTCAATTAGCTTTGAAGATAATCGGCTCATTATAGAAAGTCGTAACGGGACCCAATTAAAGCTAAAAAATGAGAAGCCTTAGGAAATCGCGTGCAACTAAAGAAATACACAGATTATGGATTACGGGTACTGATTTACTTGGCGGCAGCAGAGTCCGATGAGCGAGCAACGATAAACGATTTAAGTAGCGTATTCTCGGTATCTAAAAATCATTTAAATAAAGTGGTTCACCACTTGGGTAAGCTTGGTCTGATAAAGACGTGGCGAGGCAAAGGCGGCGGCTTTTCACTCGCCGTGGATGCCCGTCACACACGTTTGGATACGGTTATCCGCCAGCTTGAAGGGGATGAAGACTGGATTGATTGTCTGAACCCAACTTGTAAGATTTACTCAGTATGTGATTTGAAGGGAATTATCCACGCAGGTAAAGAGCAGTTCTATAGTTACCTTGCTAAATACACCATTGCTTCGTTGGTTGAAAGGCCCGAGGAAATCAAAGTGCGTTGGCACATAGACACTCAGGAGTTGAACGATGAATCATAGAATAGCGCTTGGGTTGGTGTTGGCAGTCTGTAGTTCTGCTGCGCAGGCAGATGGCTGGTTACATTGCGGTAACCTATTTGATAGCGAACAAGGTAAGTTGGTTGGCGAACGCTATGTTCACTTTAATGCAAATAAAATCCTTGCCGTGACGTCTGATAAACCTGCGGCAGACAGTGTTGATCTCAGTGATAAAACCTGTCTCCCAGGATTAACTGATTTGCACGTCCATTTGGATGGGCAGTCGGGGCCGGGCGCCTATCTGAATCGTTTTACCGAAGGACCCGCCGATCTTGCGTACACTGCTCAAAATTACGGTATGAAGACTTTGCTAGCGGGTTTTACTACGGTGCGTAATCCAGGCGACTCCTATAATGTGACGCTCGCTTTACGAGATGCGATCAAGGCGGGCAAGGTTAAAGGGCCACGTATCTATAGCGCTGGAAAATCACTTGCGACCACTGGAGGACATGCTGATCCTACTAACGGTGTGAGACCCGATTTGATGGGAGAACCCGGTCCTAAGCAGGGGATTGTAAATAGTCCATCGGATATAAAGGAAGCGATTCGTCAGCATTACAAAGATGGCGCAGACTTCATAAAAATCACGGCTACCGGAGGCGTGTTAAGTATGGCTTCAAGTGGTGACAATCCTCAGTTTACTGATGAAGAGCTTGAAGCATTGGTCGCGATTGCGGATGACTATAATTTCCACATCGCTGCGCACGCGCATGGCAAAAGCGGTATGTTGCGTGCCGTCAATGCGGGTATCGATACCATTGAGCACGGCACTTATATGGATGATGAGGTGATCGCAGCGATGAAGGCTAATGGAACTTACTTAGTGCCTACGATTATGGCGGGTAAGTTCGTTGCTGAAAAAGCAAAGATCGACGGCTACTTCCCGGCTGTGGTTAAACCCAAAGCACTTGCAATTGGACCTAAAATTCAAGATACCTTTGCCAAAGCTTATAAAGCCGGTGTGAAAATTGGTTTTGGCACTGACAGCGGTGTATCAGCGCACGGCGATAATGCTAAAGAATTTGAGTACATGGTTGAGGCGGGAATGCCTGCGAATCAAGCCATTCAAGCGGCGACAATTGCCGCCTCAGATATTCTAAGAGACCCGCGTTTAGGTCGTATTAAAAGCGGTTCATACGCGGATATCATTGCCGTGGATGGTAATCCGCTTGAAGACATTACGGAGCTACAGCGAGTGACCTTTGTTATGAAGGATGGTGAAATTCACAAACAATAGAACGGCTGATTACGAAGGGAAACGGATCTTCCCTTCGAGTTGTACTTGCGTATTATCGTTGTTTCGGACTTCGTAACCTTCCGATGATTCAGTGTTGCGCCATAAACGTATACGCGCAGGTAGAATGACAGGGCGTTTAAATGTCACATCAATATAATTAGCGCTTTTTCCTTCGATGCGTTCAAGGTCGGCTTGCGCTCTTGCCATCATATACATCCCGTGAATAATGGGCTTATTAAAACCAAACCAACGCGATGTAAATGGGTGTAGATGGATGGGGTTAAAGTCACCCGAAACACGAGCATAGCGTCGGCCGAGGCCCGAGCCTAATTGCCAGTGATGTAAATAGGTCCAATCTGGCTTTTCGATCTTCGTCTCAGGCTTCTTAGCGCGAGGAGCTTCTTTGCCTTGTGCTTTCATGACCTGGTACGTACTCTCGCACCGCACAACTTCTTGACCATCTTGAAAGAAGCTGACTTCAAATTTAGGACGTAACCGACGCGGAGATACTTGAGGACCACGAGCCGGAACGCTGACGGATGCTTTGATATAAAAAGGTTGGTCGGTCTTGATGTTGCCTAACTGCTCTAATCGATTGTTTAAATGCACCAAACCCGGGGCTGGCCAAGGAAACCGTTTATCGAGCATCTGGGCTAAATGGGTTCTTTGCGCTAAGCAATAGAAAAGCGATAGCGGTATATCACTGACAAAGTCACCAAACATAGTTTTATAGGCGCTTATTCGCTTGCTAGAGAGGGCTTCTAAACTATACTCATGCTCGATTTTATCCGCTTCTGCTTCGCTATTGTCGTTACGTAGCAAGGTGAGTAACGAACGTGCGAGCATGCCGGGCATTGCTGGGAGCGTTGTTGGTGAATGCATGACACCATCCATATTAGTTATTTACCCTCGTCGTGATGTGGCTACCATATTGACCTTTATGAACATCGATGCGCATATCAATACGTTCTTTTAATTCTCGCACATGGGAGATGATTCCGACACTCCGACCACTGGCTCTTAGATTGGCGAGCACATCGATAGCGGCATCTAATGCTTGCTCATCAAGACTGCCGAAGCCCTCATCAACAAACAACATATCGAGTTTAATTCCCCCCGAATACTGCTGAACCACTTCGGAGAGTCCGAGCGCCAATGCGAGTGCTGCTTGGAAGCTCTCGCCACCGGAAAGTGTCTTAGTGGAGCGTTGGATGCCCGTGTAAGCGTCCGTCACCGCGAGGTTCAAACCGCTTGCGGAGCGAGCGTCATTGACTTCGTTTTCGCGCACTAATTGATACCGATGGTGCGTCATTTGAGCTAAATGCTGCGATGCAACAATTAGTATATCATCTAGTAGAACACTTAATATAAATCGGTGCAAACTTAAACGTTGGTCGTTTTGTCCATTTGTCAGGTTTGCAAGTGTACCAATATTGGCATACTTGGCTTCTAGCTCTTTGTTCTGTGTTGCCAACTGACGTAACCGCTGCGCTGCCTTTTCGTTGTTAAATAATGCGCTTTGCTGCTGGTTAAATTGAGTCTGTTCCGACTCAAAATCTTTACGTAACTTTTCGAGTCGTAAGGTTAATTGCTCGGTATCAGCGGGTTGAATGTCATCGACATAGCGTTGTAGCTCTGCGATCATTGAACGCAGCTCGACCATACGTTGATTATGCTCCGCCACCGCTGAATTAAGTTGCTCAAGTTCAGGTTCACTGACGTGCGCCGACTGAAATTCGTTGTATGTGGCAAAGGGGCTACTGGCGAGCTGTGCTTGCCATGCTTTTTCAGCCGCTTCGAGCGCTTGCGCGAGTCGTTTGTTTTCTTCTACTTCGGCCTTTAATTGAGTGCGTGTCGCATGGTATTGCTCAGACTGCTGTTGCATCGCATGCTGTGCTTGCTCGAATTGCTTTTCAAGCTGACGCAGCTGCTGCTTAATTTGATCTATCCGTGGTTTAACTTCCGCAACATTGATATCACTTTGTTGCCAACGTTGATTTAAGTGTTCCAGGTCAGCATTTACGCGAGCATGCTGAGCTTTAACTTCAGTGTACTTAGCGCGACACTGTTCAAGTTGGTGTTCCAATTCACTGCGCTGTTGTTCCGCCTGATCGAGTTTGCTTTGAAGGGTTTGGCGGCGAGTTAATAGTTCTGCGCGTGTTCTTCGTTCGTCATTTAATTGGACTTGTTGTTGCTCAATCAATGCTTCCGATAAATCGGTGAATTCAGATAACTGCTGATTTAACTGACGTTCATGTTCATTTGCTTTCGTGAGTGCTGTTTGTTCATCATAAAACGCCTGCTCGGCAGCTCTATAGGTTGCTCGTGCGTGCTCAAGCTCATGCTGCGAAACTAATGCTGTTGTGTCTGATTGAGCGGGGTCCGGATGCTGTTTGCTGCCACACACAGGACAAGGTTGTTGCGGCTTAAGCTGGCTGGCAAGCAAGGGAGCTTGGCTTGCCAGCCAGCGTTGCTCGAGCTCGTTGGCGCGGTTATAAGCCTGTTGTTTGTCGTCCAGCCTTTTCTCTAACGCGTGCTGCAATTTAGCTTGGTCATTTTTAACTGTCGTCGCTTGCTCAGTGAGCTGTTGCTTTTTTAGCAGTTGCTTGCGTTGCTCAGACAATGCCTGCACACGAACTTCTAACTCAGGCAACTCATCAATTTTTGATTGCACCTGCAGTTGTTCTGATCGTAGCCGCTTAATATCTAACTGAACGGCATCATACGAAGCTCTTAGTTGTTTCCCCTCTTTTTCTTGCAACGCAAGCTTAGATTGATGTTGCTCGACTTGCTTTGTCAAACCTTCTAATTGTTCAACGGTTGGTAATAGCTCTTCTAATCGCTGGAGAGTCGTTCTAAGCGAATGATTCTGTTCAAGTTTCGTCTTAGCCTCTTGGAGACTCGTCTGAGCAACCTTTAGCGTCTTAGCTTGCTGTTGTTGTCTGGTTTCGAGCTGTAGTTGCTTTTCTTGACTTGTCTTGACGTGCTTCTCGTTTTGCTGCCATTCGTTATATGTCGGCAACAAGCGAATGGCAGCTTGAGCGGCTTTGATTTGCTGCTGTTTATAATCGATATCCGCTTGTTTGGCTTTTAATGCATCCTGTTGGTGTTTAGCGTGTTGTAAATCTTTGTATTTGGCGTTGCGCGTGTGTTGTTGCTTAAGTTGGTAATCGGTGTCGTTGATCTGTTGTTGAAGCTGGTTTAGAACAGTTTGCTTAGCTTCTAACTGCGGCTTTAGATCAGCGATGTGTTGCTCAAGCTGTGTTAGATCCTCACACTCGGAGCCGTCGAGGATATGCGCTTTTTGCTGTTCGAGTTGCTCAAAGCTCTTTTTGAGTTCGCTTGCTTGCTGCTTAAATAATTCTTCGTAGCGCTTGAATCGTTGAGTTTGGAACAGTTGCGACAGAATCGTTTCGCGCTCATTCGCATCGGCATTAAGTAGTTCGCGAAACTTGCCTTGTGGTAATACAACGACCTGACGGAATTGTTCAGCCCGCAAACCTAGCAACGTTTCTATGTGTTTATTCACTTCGGTAACTTTGCGCGTCTCGAGCGGCTGCCAATCCATTGCGTTCGGCGACTGATCGTTTGACCACTCCCCTTGCAACTGATACAGCGATGCCGTGGTACGCCGCTCCACTTTGCTGTTCCCACGCTGGCCGAGTATATGCTGTGTAGGCTGACGCATCACTCGATAGGTCTTTTCACCTACGGCAAAGATAAACTCAACTTCAGTGGCACAGTCGTCCGCTGCGTGGTCGCACCGCATTTGTTTGCCGATACGATCTTGCCCTGTAGTTTCTCCGTAAAGTGCAAAGCTGATGGCGTCGAGCAATGTTGTCTTCCCGGCACCGGTGGCTCCGTTGATTAAAAAGAGTGGGTGTTCACCCAGTAACGTAAAGTTTATCGACTGCTGCGTAGGGAAGGGACCAAATGCCTGCATGTTAAGAACGAGTGGTTTCAAGATTCTGACTCCTCTTGTTCAATCTGTTGGATCACCTGATTAATGCTGGCTTTTTGCTCCGCAGTTAGGGGGGTACCATAGACTTCAGTAAAAAAGTCATGGATGAGTTCGTTATCCGCCTTTTTTAGTTGCTCCTGGCCACTTGTGTCTGATGCTTTACGGATGTGCTCAAGTTGCTCTTTGCGCAGTTGCATTAAGTTCGGGTAATGGGCGCGTAGCTTTGCCATCGGATATAAGATCGCTTGCTTATCGGTCAATATTGCCTGGATAAAGTCGTTACGCTGAGGATCGTGTTCCGCTTGAGCAATTAGCTCTGCTAGTGTGCCTTTGAGCACTCGCATATCCCGACTCGGCTTCAGAGAAATCTGTTGAATGTTCTGTACACCTTTCTCGTTAACATCGAGCAACGTAATGGACTTGCTTTGGTTGACTTCCGAAAAACTATATTTCATTAGCGATCCACTGTAACGAATATGTTCCATACCTTTATGCTGAGGTTGGTGCAAATGACCCAACGCGGCATAATCAAAGTCCTTAAACAACTGCCAATCAACGCGATCGGCACCGCCTATCGATAGAGGACGCTCCGATTCTGATTCTGAGGCGCCATCTAAATAGCAGTGACTTACAATCATATTCAGATGATCGGGGTTTCGTTCTGCATTGATTCGGTCAACGATCATTTGGTGAGCCGTATTAAATTCTTTACAATCGGTATCTAGCCAGTTATTCACTTGTAGAGGGTCGTGAAAGGGGACGCACCAAATATCGATCGTGGTTGCCGAATCATTCAGTACGATGGGCTCCAAAGCTTGCGGTAATTCGGTGACTAAATGAAGGTTGGATTGTTTTAGTAAGGAGGTTGCGAATCCTAATCGCTCTGCGCCATCGTGATTTCCTGATATCGCAATAATCGTTTTCTGACGCGAGACTGCGACTTCTTCAATAAAGTCGTTAAATGCGCTAATAGCCGCTGATGGAGGCACAGAACGGTCATAAATATCGCCTGCAATGATGACGGCGTCGACCGCTTGCTGGTCAATAATCTCCACTATTTGTTGGAGTAATTCAATTTGCTGCTCTAGTAACGACTGCTGGTGAAACAGGCGACCTAGATGCCAGTCTGAGGTATGTAGGATCTTCATGATATGTCGCTGGACGTCGAACAAAAACTCAGTATATCAGATAAAAAAAGCCCCCATCGCTGAGGGCTTAAATTGTCTACTTATTGGTTTCGATGTCTTGTAAATCCTCATCGTGTTTTTCCATCTCCCATGGCAACACGCCTGGGCTGTGATGTCTGAAGTGCAAGTAATTTTCAAACTGGTTAATGACATCATTAATAATATCTGTCATTTCGTAACCATAGAGGTCGTATGACTGACCGCCCTGGCGCAAGAATAATTCGGCACGATAGTAGTGCTCATTCTTGTGACTCGGACGTAGCACGAATTGTGGCATCGAATACTCGCGTAAACGAATCTCGTAGGCAAAGTCGAGGTCGCCTTCGCGTTCGACCGTCAGCATAATACGCTCATGCTCCTCGTCTTTAGTGAATCGAGCGGGCCAATCTTGTGTTTCGAGCTCGGATTTTACCTTTTCTAAAGCTTCGCTCGCACGACCATAAATAAACTCTTTTACTTCGCTTTGTTGTGGGAACTTGACCAAGCCACGTAGACGTTTCTTCCAATAGTCGGGGCCTTCATTAACGCCACGGCGATGAGACTGACGGTGGCTCTTCAGGCTTGAATACTGGTGACCCTCAATAACTAGCGCGCGCCACATGCCGACGGCAGCAATTAATATAACAATTGCAAACGGAAAGGCGCTTGTGATGGCCGCGGTTTGTAACGCATTTAAGCCTCCTGCGACAAGTAGCACCGCAGCAACAACGCCTTCGGTCGATGCCCAAAATACACGTTGCCATACGGGCGTTTCACCCACACCGCCAGAGGCTAATGAGTCGACAACGAGCGAGCCTGAATCAGACGAAGTAACGAAGAAAGTGATTATCAATAGCACGGTTGCGAAACTGAGCACATTAGTAAGTGGCAAGTTTTCAAATAGCTTGAACAACGCGATAGCCTGGTTGTTTTGCACCTCAGAGATTAACGAGGTATAGCCCTCGTTCATAATCATGTTAAGCGCTGTATCTCCAAATACTGCGAACCAAAAGAAAGTGAAGAAGGTTGGCACTAACATGACACCCAATACGAACTGACGAATCGTGCGCCCCCGACTGATTTTGGCAATAAATAGCCCGACAAATGGTGCCCAAGCGATGGTCCAACCAAAGATAAAGAGTGTCCAGTTGCCTATCCAGTCACTGCGAGTATAGGCCTGCAGGTTAAAGGTTCGTTCGACGATACCGCTCAGGTATG